>VAZV01000015.1 GCA_005884765.1 Alphaproteobacteria bacterium | reverse complement strand
TTTGCCAGTGGCTTTCTCTGCGAATGATGGTGCCGATAAACTCTCTCGCCCATCGCGCAGCCTGATGCAGCACGGTCAATCCGTCATCAGATCATAATCGCGGCGCAAAACGGTTTGGACGTGGAGTGCGGCGCGAGCCGTGACTTCCCGAGGTTAGCGACCGAAGTTACGCGAGTTGCCCACTGAGAGAGCGTATTTCCCGCGCTTCTGCCTGGGCTTGATCCTGATCGAGCTCAGCAGCGTTGCGGCCGCTATCATCACCAGGATGCCGGCGAGACTGAGCGCGATCTGCATCGCAATCCCCTCCGAGATGTCGACCAGCGCTAGGTGGCTGGCGAGCGCCAGCAGAACGCCGAGGCAATAGATTGCCAGCGAGTTCTCGCCACAGCGGATCGCCGCGCGCATCACCGGCGTCGTCAGCCCTCGCCAATTGCGAGGCACGAGCCATACCGCCAAAATCGCAAGGGCAAAGAAATGCAGGAGCCGCAAGGGATCGAGATCCGATTTATTCAGTGGATAAAGTAGCTTCGCCAGCGTTTGCCGTACCAGCGTTTCCGGTGGTTGGATCCTCCAACTCAACGCGATGATCAGGCTAACAACCAGATAGAGGACGGCAAGTACAATCGCCGTGCGCGAGGGCACCCACGGCCGAAATCTCTTGCCCTCCGTGACACACCACGCGCCAAGCACAACCAGCAGCTGCCAAGCCAGCGGATTGAAGAACCAGACGCTGTTCGGCCATGCCGGGACGGTCCAGCCGAAGACTTGCACCAACGCATAAAGCAACAGGGAGGCGCCGAGCGTCACGTTCGGCACTCGCAGCAGCAGCCAGAGCAGCGGCGCGAACAAAAGGTGATAGAGCACGAAGATCGGCAAGACGTCGGTGTTGACGGGATGGTATTGCAGGATCGCCGCATGCGCGAGCGTCGCGCCCGGATGTTCCAACAGAATACGCGTATTGCTCTGGTCGGCAAACCGGCCGTCGCCTGCGAGGTAAACCATGATGGCGCAAGCGAGAGTGAGCATTAGAAATGCGACGTAAATGTCCCAGCTTCGCCACAGTGTACGGCCGATCACGCCGGTCCAGCCCTCGCACGAACGTGCCTTGCCGTAGCATAGCGCGCAGGTCACACCCGAAACGAACATGAACACTTCCGCCGCATCGCTGAAGCCGTAATTCAGCAGCGTCAGCCAGCTTCCGACGTTGTTGGGGACATGGTCCAGAAAGATCCACCATAGCGCGATGCCACGACAAGCATCGATGCGCAGGTCGCGGCCCAGCCCTTTCAGCCCTGGCAGCGCGCCGACCAATGGCTTCGCAGGTGTCGCGAGCAGCTCGGGTTCACGTTGCAACTCCCGACCGCGCAACGCCTTGGCATTGCTTTCGATCTGCGCCAGCGTCCGCCGGATGTCAGTGTTCGGCGCGGCCATGCCGCGATGGTTGGCGAGGTCGACGGGCGCGTCACCCTCGGGACGCCATCGCATCGGCTCCCGAGAATCGAACAGATCGATCGAACTGATCGTCACCATCTCGACGGAAGAACTGCGGGGCGGCGGTACAGGCACCATCATCATAGTGGCGACGGGCCGAAAGGACGGAAATGACAGGCCTTCCATCGACTCTTCGTCGGTAATAACCTCATACGAGCCCGCCGGTAATAGTCGTTCGATACTTGCGATCCGGAATGGGTGCTTGAAAACCACCGTTTCGCTTCGCGATCGGGTCATCGTCATGATCATTCTCGCACGTAGGCGACGAGGCGCCGCCGCAGTGGATAGCCGCTGGCACGTAGAGGCGATGTCGCCGGGGCGCTGAAACGCTCCTTATTGACCAGGCGCTATTCAGCACTCCGGGCCAAAAGTGTTTTCAATTGCAAACCGAGCCCTGCGGGTCCGGGTCAATACCTATCGAATATTCGTTACCGTCCTGACAGCCAATGCTCCAGCTATCGACCCCGGCTTCAGTGCCGCCCTGATACAGGGTCCGAACAACAACATCACAAGCCTGCTTTTTATTTTTCAGAACGAAGGTCCAGAAAGCGAGATGCGTCGCCTGATCCAGTGCAAGTATCCTCGTCGTCGTTTGGTTAGCGGCGTGGGCCGTTTTGAAGGGCTCGGTAGCTACGGCCTTGGATGGCATGGGGGGTGATGTAGTGGCATCCGCCTTTTGCAGCAGAACAAACCAGACCACCAGCCATGCGACGACGAAGCTCGCGGCAGCCGCCAAGAAAAAAATAAATGATCGCTTCATCAAGTCTCTCCTTCTTCCCGGAGACATCGGTGGCCATCGCGGCGTCGCGAGGCCGCAGAAATCTGACAAATTATGGTACTTCGCGAACAACGCCGATAGCTGCAACCGCGTGCTGAGCCCGAACCTTCGATGAGTAGCTCATCGAGGCTGTCGCACCAGCGGCACTGACGTGTCGCGAAAAGATGTCAAGGTGGGGCTAACTGATACCTTTTGGAACCGTGTCAGCTCGGCTCGAACCGTTGCGTGTGGTTGCAGAGAGGCGAGGAGCGACGAAACGATTAGCGTAGCGCCGAGGCGCTCCGAGATGCGTAGCGTGGCAATCCATTTGGTCACACGTGACCTGATCGATCAGTAAAGCATGATCCGATCAGCGGCAAGTTCAAATCACGAATTAACAACGCGTGGAGGTTTAACACAACCGCTGGGGCTACTAACCGGAGGTGCAGGCTTCGTGGTTGGCGTCGCTGATCTCGATCCATCGGGTTTTTGGCACCACTTGGCTTGTTCCGCTTTGAAACACCGAAAAAAATCCGCGCGATCGCGAGCAGTCTCGCCGATTTGCACAGCCGTGGTCATCGTGTCGTGGCGATCTTTTCAGCGTATCCACAGTTTAGCGCTCCATCCTACGCCCATCGTAGATGCGAATGTGCGAGAGTGATTTGTTGTTGAGTGGGGGGATTGCCGTGGACACGAATTTCTTGAAGGCGTACGCCGAACGTTGTCGCAGCCTTGCGGAGAACGCAGACGAGTTTACCAAGCGACGATTGCTAGACCTCGCGGCACGCTACGATAAGCGCCTTAAGGCTGCTGGGCCCTCGGCCGAGGCGGACCGTCCGCGCTAAACGCGCGAGAGCCGCCGGGATGTCCCCAGCGGCTCACGCGTTGCGTAGCGATGTGGTGCGACGCGCAGCGTCGCGTGGTGGAACCTTGCGATGCGCCGAGGCGCACGGGTTGCCTACCATGATGTCGATAAGTCCCACGCGTCTCAATCGACTACACTAACGTGGCTGGTCGCGAGGCGACTTCAAGACAGCGCTG
>VAZV01000087.1 GCA_005884765.1 Alphaproteobacteria bacterium | reverse complement strand
ATGCAAAGCCAACAGACCGGTGAGCGGGCGGGGTCAAGGGCCGTCAGCCGCCGAAGGCGGTGGCGCGGCACGCGCCAGCCTTGAGGCCGGCCGATCACCGCGTCTACTTCAGCACAGTTGCTCTTAATCAGGTGAGGACGCGGGAATCAGTGGCGTTGATTTGCCCGACGGCACAAGCGAAATATTTTTACAAGGGGGGGCTGGACGACCCAAATCAGCTTGAATCGTCTCAGGAAATCACCGTTTACGCGCACGCGATTTTTGTGCCCTGGACAGGCGAGCGAAGCAAACCGCAGAGAAAATTGAACTGATTTGCCCGACAGCACGTAGCCCGCGACAATGCGGGATTCATCATCTCGAGGTCATCCCCGGATGTCGCTTCGCTCATCCGGGCTAGGCTTGCTCATAGTCTCGGCAATGATCCCGTTGCCGGCGAATGGCCGAGATGGGCCAGCGCCGAATGGATTGAGGAGACGCCTTCAGGAGCTCGAACGGCTTTGACGTCGGAGGCCATCTCGACGCCCGCCGCCGCAAGAACAGGCCGGCCGGAGGCGAAGCGCTTCGACGACCCGTTGCGTGAACGGCTCGTTGGCCACGGGCCCATGCTCGTCCACGCCGAGCGCGGCGGCTGCCTCTGTGCGATCGGCCGGAGGTGTAACAAAGCCCGTTCTCAAATCGTATTATCGTTCGGGTACGCTTGCTCCTAAGCCGCCGGGAATTCGCTCAACGAATGGATGGAAACATGATTGGCGAAGTAGTTGTGATTGGCGATCTAAAGCGACGGGATGACGCCCCCCTTAACGAATACGACCAGCTAGCTGCACGCATGTACAACATTGTCAGCCGTCTTCCCGGATTTCTGTCGGTCAAGTCATTTAGGGCGACCGATGGCGAGGAGTTGACCGTGTTTCGCTTTGCTTCAGAGGAAGCGCTCGAAGCCTGGCGCACTCATCCCGAGCATGTGGAAACCATGAAGCGAGGACATGCTGAATTCTACGCCAGCGGGTTCTTGCAAATTTGCAAGGTGATTCGCGAAGTCGGCCCCTTTGAGCACTCCTGATGGTAGTCAGTTTGTCTCGCGCACTGCTCCTCGGCTATTTCCTCTCGCCTCTCGCCGCCAAGCGGCCGGCGACCTGGGCGCGCCGATCCTGACATCCGTTTCAGGTCGGGTCAGCTCTTGGGCGTCGGTGCGTAGGAACGGACCGTGTGAAGTGGCGCGCCACGGCCGATGAAGATGGGCATTACGGCTTCGCCGTGGTTCTATGATGGAGTACGCGATCTCTCGCGAGGATGCCCCAGATTACCCCGAAACGAGTCGAAGGCTCTATGCCAAAGACAACGGTCAAGCTGTCGGGCGGCCGCATCCGGATAGATTGGTTCGAATGTCGCCCCGCTCGACTCGCGGTAGGTCCAAACCGGTATATCGATGTATTGCGTATATGTCGGTCATGTAATACAACGCTGCCATGAAGACATTGACAGTTCGATTGCCAGAAGCCGTTGTCGCCGAAATTGAAGCTGAGTCGCGGCGACGGAAGGTGTCAAAATCCGACCTAGTGCGCGAGCGACTGGCGGGGACGGAGAAGTCGCGCCGACGCCAGCCGGCGTTGCTTGACGCTATCGCCGATATCATCGGTTCGGTGGACCGGCTGCCGCGCGATTTGAGCGCGCAGACAAAAAAGTACCTAAAGTCGACCGGTTATGGCGACAAGCGCACTCGTTGATGCCGGCTATCTAGTGGCGCTCCTCAGTCGCCGCGATGCCAATCACCGCTGGGCCGCGGCGCAAGCACCCCGCCTCCCGCCTCCCTGGATCACTTGCGAGGCAGTGCTATCGGAAACATCTCATTTGCTCGGAGGACGTGGGACGCGGAGTCTCGCGTCATTGCTTCGCCGAGGCGCCCTGGTCTGCCGCTATCGGTTTGCGGACGACATGGATGCCACGCTCAGGTTGCTTGAGAAATACTCAAACGTACCGATGAGTTTCGCCGACGCCTGTCTTGTTCGCATGACCGAGACGCTGAACAATCCCATGGTGCTGACCACGGATGCCGATTTCCGCATTTACCGGCGGCACGGCCGACAGATCATTCCGTGCCTGCTGCCGCGCTGACGCTGTGTCGAAGGAGGCCTCCGAGCTTAGACGCGCTGCGACGTGGGGTATGGTGCCCGGCGGGCCTGCCTCAAAGCCAGCGCGCAAAATCGGCGGCGTTTGGCGCCGATAGGTACGTCGCAGCCCGCTGCCCGCGCCGCTCCGCAAATTTTCGACACGCGAAACTGTGCTCCGCCGGTTAGGCCGCCTTAGCGCTATGATGCCGCAGGCTAGCACACGCTAGAATCGGAGAATATGCGGCCGCCTGTGATTTAGCGCTGCGCCCATAGGCAGCAGTTTCCGATGCCGCCGTCGTCTCTTTGCGCTCAATCCCGGGAGTCGGTGCGATGTCCGTAATTGAGGTGGACCGGAAGTGGCTGGCAGGGGGTCAAAGTGGCGCGATTGACCCATGCGCAACATCAGTTTCCGGGAGAGCCAACTAACCTGCCAACCATTCAAAGCGAAAAACCGGCCCCGTCCAACGCTCCGTTTGCGCATCGATTTCTTGCACATCTCTGGCTTCGGGCGAGGACTCAATGACCCTCTTCCAAAACGTTTTTGCTGGTTGGTTGCGGCTCGCAACCGCGACTTCCCACGAGCCTGACCACGAATTGAACATCGCCCGAGCCGCCGATTTCCCCACGCCTTGACCTCTGAACTTCCGCAGAACGAAGAATTCGGCGACATTTGCGCCTACGGCTTCGCTGATATGAGACGAGTTATTTACCAGAGAGAAGCCTGCAATCGTGCTCCCGATCAGAATGAGGTTGGCGCTCGAACCCGGCCGCTCCCAAAAATCTGACAGCGGATAGTCCGCAAACCGACCATTTGCTTGCACATCGCCCTTCCGAGTATCAGCCCAAAACTCGGAGAAATCGTGCGTATAAAGTTGAATGAGGTTCTGGAAAGTGGCCTCGTGCTCGCGTCCGAGCGAGATGAGCGAGACCATGGGTGTTTGATCTAATGTCATTACCCGATGAGGCTTATGGTAGTCTAATGGATATCGCAATCTCCCAAGAGGGAGGAGTTCCTCGCGCATTCAGCGGTCAGCACGTAGCCCGCATGAGCGTAGCGACATGCGGGACTCGTCATCGCGAGATCATCCCCGGATGTCGCTTCGCTCATCCGGGCTACGCTCGCTCGACCCGCCCTTCAAGACGAGGATAAGAACCACCCTCACCCGATCGCCACCCCGCCGCCAATCGTGCGGTTCAGGACCTGCGTGGTGCGCTCGATCCGGTCGGCCGCGGCGTTGAGCGCGTTCGCAACCGCGTTCTGCGTCGCCTTGGCGCGATCGAGCGCTGCGACGCGCACGTCGCGCAACGTATCGAGCTCTTCCTCGAGGCCGCGGATGCGCTGATCGGCGTCGAGCAACTCATCGCACACGGTAAGGGCCGCCATCACGGTGAGCCGTGCATCGCCGATCTCGCCGAACTTGCCGCGCAGCGTTTCCACCCGCGCTTCGAGACTTTCCGCGAGCCGCAACAGCCGCGCCTCCTGCCCTTCCTCACAGGCCATCCGGTATTGCCGGCCGTTGATGGTGACGTTGATGTGGCTCATGAATCCTCTGAGTCCTCTTCGTCCGCTACGTCCTCTTCCGCTAATGCGCTCTCCAAGCCTGGCGATTCCTCGCCGGCATCGAGCACCGCGCGGATGGTGCCGATCGCAGCATCGAGCCTTTCTGCGATCTCGCGATTGGCGCGCTCCAGCCGTCGCGACTTCACCAGCGATCCGTCGAGCTCGTCGGCGAGCCGCGACCGATCGGCACCGAGCGCCTGGATCCGGCTTGCGAGTTCGTTCTCGTCACGATCGGCCTCGCGCCGCCGCTCAACCGCGCTCTCCAGCGCGTCAAGCGCCGCCATCAGCCGTCGCGTCGCGACATCGACCTCGGAGTAAGATGGTTCCGCATGGCCGGAATTGTTGGCAGAACGATCGCTCATGCAGCTCGCCGCAAGCCTTCCGCAAAGCCTGCCACCGGGCGCGAGAATCTGCCGGTTCGGCAAGCGTTTAGAAGACGAAATTTACGTGGCAAGCGAGGCCAGCGCAACGCCGCAGCGAAGCTATGCACCGTGAAAGCAACTTTTGCTGTCCACAGCGCGTTTTGTTGCCTTAGACCTACCTTGAGACCTCCCTTGGACTTCGGGAACCGAGGTGCTATCCACCCCCTCACTCCGCATGGCCTTAAACGCTCCTGGCCTCAAAAGCCCCTGCCGCCGTCGTTTGCCGCTGCGGCGAACTGCCACCAACCATCTCATTTCAGACGGATTTTCATCATGACGCAGGTCGATCATACCCGTATGGCCAATGCGATCCGTGGGCTCGCCATGGACGCCGTCGAGAAGGCGAAATCCGGCCACCCGGGCCTGCCGATGGGCGCCGCCGATATCGCGACCGTGTTGTTCACACAATTTTTGAAGTTCGACGCGACGGCGCCGCAATGGCCGGACCGCGACCGCTTCGTGCTGTCGGCTGGCCACGGCTCGATGCTGCTCTATGCGTTGCTCTATCTCACCGGCAATGCCGAGATGACGCTCGATCAGATCAAGCGTTTCCGCCAGGTCGATTCGGCCACCCCGGGCCATCCGGAGAATTTCCGCACCACAGGCGTCGAGACCACGACGGGTCCACTCGGCCAGGGCATCGCGACATCGGTCGGGATGGCGGTAGCGGAGAAGATGCTGGCCGCCGAATTCGGCAAGAAGATCGTCAGCCACCACACCTACGTGCTCGCCTCCGACGGCGACCTGATGGAAGGCGTATCGCAGGAAGCGATCGCGCTGGCCGGGCACTGGAAGCTCAATAAGCTGATCGTGTTCTATGACGACAACGGCATCTCGATCGACGGGCCGACGTCGCTCGCTGACTCCGTCGACCAGGTCAAGCGGTTCAAATCGGCAGGCTGGGCGGCCGAACTGATCGACGGCCAGGACCAGCACGCGATCGCAGCCGCGATCACGCGCGCGCAGAATTCCAACAAGCCGTCGCTGATCGCCTGCCGGACCACGATCGGCTACGGCGCGCCGACTAAGGCCGGCACCGCGAAGGCGCATGGCGAGGCGCTGGGCGCCGATGAGCTCAAGGCCGCCAAGGAAAAACTCGGCATTTCGCTTGAGCCGTTTTCGGTGCCCGACGATGTCCTCAAGGCCTGGCGCGAAGCCGGCAGCCGCGGCGCCGCGGCGCGGAAGGAGTGGGAGGCGCGTTTGGCCGAGCTCGGCAGCCGCAAGCGCGCCGAATTCGAGCGCCGCCTGCGGCACGAGCGGCCGGCAACACTTGCCAAGGCGTTACGGGCCCACAAGAAATCGCTGCTGGAGAATCCGCTCAACGTCGCCACCCGCAAATCCTCGGAAGCGGCGATCGAGGCGATCGCAGCTGCGATGCCTTTTGAGTTCCTTGCCGGCTCCGCCGATCTCACCGGCTCCAACAACAACAAGGCGAAATCGGCGACCGCTTTCTCGGCCAAGACGCCGAAAGGCCGCTTCATTCATTACGGCATCCGCGAGCACGGCATGGCGGCGGCCTTGAACGGCATCTTCCTGCACGGCGGTTTCGCACCGAATGGCGCGACCTTTTTGGTGTTCACCGACTATGCGCGGCCGGCGATGCGGCTGGCGGCGCTGATGGGCAACGGCGTCGTCTATGTCATGACCCACGATTCGATCGGGCTTGGCGAGGACGGGCCGACCCACCAACCGGTCGAGCATCTCTCGGCGCTGCGCGCCATCCCCAACATGCGCGTGTTGCGGCCCTGCGACGCGATCGAAGTTGCGGAATGCTGGGAACTCGCACTCAACCGCGTTGACGGCCCGACGGTGCTGGCGCTCACCCGCCAGAACTTGCCGCAACTGCGCACCTCTGCTCCAAACGACAATCCTTGCGCGCAGGGCGGCTATGAACTGGTCGCAGCCCAGAGCGAGGCCAAGGTGTCGCTGTTTGCGTCCGGTTCCGAGGTCGAGATCGCGGTTGCAGCTCAAAAGCAACTCGCCGAGCGCGGCATCGCGTCGCGGGTGGTATCGGTGCCCTCGCTCGAATTGCTGCTGGCACAGAACCCGGATCGCCAAAAGGCCATCATCGGCAATGCTCCGGTCAAGATCGCGATCGAGGCGGCGGTGCGCTGGGGCTGGGATGCCGTGATCGGCCACGATGGCGTCTTTATCGGCATGCATGGCTTCGGCGAAAGCGGACCGGCCAAGGACCTCTTCAAGCACTTTGGAATTACCGCCGAGGCCACCGTTACCGCTGCTCTGAAGCGCTTGGGGTGACGGTTGAGATTGCCGGAAAAAGGGTTTACCTAAAAGCTATCTTATCCGTTTTCGTCCGGCCGAACCGGGCGATCCGCCGTCAGAGCCTCCGTGGGAAGCCCAAGCGCGCGCCCCGCGGGGACGGCAGCAGCTTTTAGAGGAGAAAACCAGCATGGCAGTCCGGATCGCGATCAACGGGTTTGGCCGTATCGGCCGCAACGTGCTGCGGGCGATCGCCGAGTCCGGCCGCACGGACATCGAGGTGGTCGGGATCAACGATCTCGGCCCGGTCGAGACCAACGCCCATCTGTTGCGCTACGATTCCGTGCACGGCCGCTTCCCGGGAACCGTAACGGTCGAGGGCGATACGATCAGCCTCGGCAATGGCAAGATTAAAGTCTCCGCCGAACGCGATCCCACCAAACTGCCGTGGAAAGAGCTCGGCGTCGACATCGCGCTGGAATGCACCGGCATCTTCACCGCGAGGGAAAAGGCCTCCGCGCACCTGACCGCCGGTGCCAAGCGCGTGCTGGTCTCGGCTCCGGCCGATAACGCCGACGCCACCATCGTCTACGGCGTCAACCACGACACGCTGACCAAGGACCACCTGGTCGTCTCCAACGGCTCCTGCACGACCAACTGCCTCGCTCCGGTTGCAAAGGTGTTGAACGACACCGTCGGCATCGAGAGCGGATTCATGACCACGATCCATGCCTATACCGGCGACCAGCCGACGCTCGACACCCTGCACAAGGATCTCTATCGCGGCCGCGCGGCGGCGATGTCGATGATCCCGACCTCGACGGGTGCCGCCAAGGCGATCGGCCTGGTGCTGCCGGAATTGAAAGGCAAGCTCGACGGCGTCGCGATCCGCGTGCCGGTGCCGAATGTTTCGGTCGTCGATCTCAAGATCGTCGCAACCCGCAAGACCACCAAGGAAGAAATCAACGAAGCGATGAAGCGCGCCTCTGAGCAGCAGCTCAAGGGTATTTTGGCCTACACCACCGCGCCCAACGTCTCGATCGACTTCAACCACGACCCGCATTCCTCGACGTTGCACATGGACCAGACCAAGGTGCAGAACGGAACGCTGGTGCGGGTGATGTCGTGGTACGATAATGAGTGGGGTTTCTCCAACCGCATGGCCGACACCGCCGTGGCGATGGGCAAGAAGCTCTGAATTTTATCGTCATGCCCGGCCTTGTGCCGGGCATCCACGTCTTCCTTTGCAGCACTAAAGACGTGGATGGCCGGGGCATAGGCGAGCGAAGCGACGCCGTCCTTCAGGCGGCTATGCCCGGCCATAACGCGGGAAACACCGCATGAAACAATTCCGCACCCTCGATGACGTCGACGTGAAAGGCAAGCGCGTGCTGCTGCGCGTCGACCTCAACGTGCCGACCGAAAATGGCCGCATCACCGATGCCACGCGGCTTGAGCGCGTTGCGCCCACGATCACCGAAATCTCCAGCAAGGGCGGCAAGGTGATCTTGCTGGCGCATTTCGGCCGGCCCAAGGGGCGCGATCCCAAGGAGTCGCTGAAACCGGTCGCCGCGGCGCTCGCGGGCGTCATCAACAAGCCGGTCGCCTTTGCCGATGATTGCGTTGGCGACGTCGCGCGAGATGCCATCGCCGCGCTCAAAGACGGCGACATCCTCTGCCTGGAAAATACCCGCTTCCACAAAGAGGAAGAAAAGAACGATCCCGCCTTCGTGGCTGGCCTCGCAAAGCTCGGCGACATCTGGGTCAACGACGCGTTCTCTGCGGCGCACCGGGCGCACGCTTCCACCGAAGGCCTCGGTCACAAATTGCCGGCCTATGCCGGACGCACCATGCAGGCCGAGCTCGACGCGCTGGCCAAGGCACTGGATGCCCCCACCAAGCCCGTGATCGGGATCATCGGCGGCGCCAAGGTTTCCACCAAGATCGACTTGCTGCAAAATCTCGTCACCAAGGTCGACGCGCTGGTGATCGGCGGCGGCATGGCCAATACGTTCCTGCATGCGCAGGGCGTCCAGATCGGCAAGTCGCTCGCCGAGAAAGACCTGTCCGCGACCGCGCTGCGGATCGTCGAGAAGGCCTATGCGTCGAACTGTGCCATCATCCTGCCGGTCGATGCCGTAGTGGCGTTTCATTTCGCCGCCAATTCGCCGTCCCACGCCTATGGCCTCGACGCCATCCCCCCTGAAGGCATGATCCTCGACGTCGGCCCGCAATCGACCGCGCGCATTCATGCCGCGATCGACGACGCCGCGACACTGGTCTGGAACGGCCCGCTCGGCGCCTTCGAGATGGCCCCATTCGACCGCGGCACCGTGGTGGCGGCCAGGCACGCGGCCGCGCGGACCAAAGCGAAAAAGCTGATTTCGGTCGCCGGCGGCGGCGATACGGTGGCGGCACTCAACCAGGCCGGGGTAGCTGACGATTTTTCCTATGTTTCAACGGCCGGCGGCGCGTTTCTTGAATGGATGGAAGGCAAACCCTTGCCTGGGGTCGAGGTTTTGAAGCTACGCTGATTTAGCGATATTGGGCAAAAAGGCCCTTAACCCGCGGAGAACAGGATAGATGGCTCGCATCACGTTGCGTCAATTGCTCGACCACGCGGCGGAGCACGATTACGGCGTGCCGGCCTTCAACATCAACAATATGGAGCAGGCGCTCGCCATCATGGACGCGGCCTCCACCCTGGACGCCCCGGTCATCATCCAGGCCTCGCGCGGCGCCCGCTCCTACGCCAATGACGTCATGCTCCGTCACATGATGGACGCGGTGACCGAGATCCATCCGCAGATCCCGGTCTGCGTGCATCTCGACCATGGCAACGAACCCACCACCTGCATGACCGCGATCCAGGCCGGCTTCACCTCGGTGATGATGGATGGCTCGCTGAAGGCGGACGGCAAGTCGCCGGCTGACTGGAACTACAATGTCGGCGTCACCAGGACCGTCACCGACATGGCCCATCTCGGCGGCATCTCGGTCGAGGGCGAACTTGGCGTGTTGGGCTCGCTGGAAACCGGCATGGGCGACAAGGAAGACGGCCACGGCGCGGAAGGAAAACTCTCCCATGACCAGCTCCTCACCAATCCCGATGAAGCCGTCAAGTTCGTGAAAGAGACCAAGGTCGACGCGCTGGCGATCGCGATGGGCACCTCGCACGGCGCCTACAAGTTCACCCGCAAGCCTGACGGCGACATCCTCGCCATGAATGTGATCGAGGAAATCCACCGCAAGCTGCCGAACACGCATCTGGTGATGCACGGCTCCTCCTCGGTGCCGCAGGACTTGCAGGAC
>VAZV01000086.1 GCA_005884765.1 Alphaproteobacteria bacterium | reverse complement strand
ACCGTGCCAACCTAACCCAGATCCTCAGAGAGAGCTTGACTCGCAATGCCCCATATGAGGGTGGGCAAAGGCGCATTTGCGCCGTGCCCACCCTGTTTGGCTGGGTCATCCTCGATGGTGGGCACGCTTCCGCCTTCGCGCGTTGAGCTACGGCGGACGTGGTCGCTTTGCCCACCCTACTCGACCGATTTGCCCGGATCGGCAAAATCAGCTGAACTTCGCGCGCTCGCCGGCATGATAAGCGCGAAATCGCGTGCGCCAAAACGCGAATTTCATGAACCCGTATTTGGACGCCGTCATTGCGAGGAGCGCTTGCGACGAAGCAATCCATGGCTCATCATTTGCCGCTCGATCGATTGCTTCGCGGAGCCTGTCATGGGCGCGCATTCGCGCGACCCGTTGGCTCGCAATGACGGTGTTGGATGGGCGAGCTGTTTTAAATTTTGAATCTGAAGTGCGTTGGTGGCAGAGTTAGCGGCAAGATTGCTCAAGAGGGACACACACATGAAGGCACGAACACGCGCCCTGTTTGGCGCGCTCGCGTTATCGGCGGCGTCGGTCGGCGGTCTGGCGCCAGCGTTGGCCGCCCGCTGCGGCGGCGATTTCGGCAGCTTCGTCTCGAGCATGTCGGCGGAGGCGCAGGCGGCCGGCATCTCGCCGAACGTGGTGAGTGCCGCGCTCGGCGGCGTGCAGCAGGATCCCGCCGTGCTGTCGTTCGACCGCCGCCAGCACGGCACCTTCAGGAAGACCTTCGAGCAATATGTCTCGACCCGCGTCGGGCCTGGCCGCATCAATGGCGGCCGCGCCATGCTGCAGCGTCACGCCGCGCTGTTGTCGAGCATCGAGCAGCGCTTTGGCGTGCCGCGCCAGATCCTGGTCGCGATCTGGGGGCTCGAGACCGATTTCGGCAAGGGCGACATGGGTAAGCTTCCGGTGTTCCGCGTGCTCGCGACCCTGGCGCATGATTGCCGCCGCACCGAACTGTTCCAGAGCGAGCTCTTGGCCGCGCTCAAGATCGCGCAGCGCGGCGACCTTCGCATCAGCGACATGATCGGCGCCTATGCCGGCGAAATCGGCCAGACGCAGTTCCTGCCGTCGTCCTACATCAAATACGGCGTCGATTTCGACGGCGACGGCCGCGTCGATCTGCGCCACAGCGTGGCGGACGTGCTCGCCTCCACCGCCAACCTCCTGCACACCAACGGCTTCAAGATGGGCACGTCGTACGAGGAGGGCAGCGCCAATTTCGAGGCGATGCGCGAGTGGAATCACGCCACCATCTATCGCAAGACCATCGGCTACTTCGCCGATCAGCTGGTCGGGCGGTGACTTTCGTCATTCCGACATGCAGAGCCCACGCTGTCATCATCCGCGAAAGCGGATGATCCAGTATTCCAGGGCAGTTGCGATAGAACCGAGAGGCCGCGGCGTACTGGATACCCGCATGCGCGGGTATGACGGTGGTTTGTGGAATGCGAGCTGCGCCCCGGAATGACGAGCGCGCCTATGGCGCAACCGTCACTTCCCTGCCGCGGCGGCCTTCTCGATCCGGCGCGCCAGCACCGGCCAATAGGTCGCGGGCCGAAAGCGCTGCAAGAGATCCATCATTCGCGCGTCATGGCCGATCAGAATGCGCGGCTGGTTCTTCTCGATGCCTTTGATGATCCGCAGCGCGGCGGCGGCCGGCGTGGTCTTGGCCACCGCGTCAAAGCGTTCGATCGATTGCGCGCGGCGTGCATTGTCGGTCACGGCGGTGCCAGTGCGGGAATTGCGCACGATGTCGGTCGCAACACCACCGGGATGCACCACGCTCAGCCGGATCGGGCTTCCCGCCATCTGCAACTCGTGGCGCAAGCTTTCCGAAAAGCCGCGCACCGCGAATTTCGCTGCGGCATACGCCGTCTGGCCCGGCGGCGCGACGATGCCGAAGATCGAGGAGAGGTTGACGATGTGCGCCTCGCCTTGGCGCGCGAGATGGGTCAGGAACGCGCGCGTCGAATGCACCACGCCCCAGAAATTGATGTTGAAGAGCCAGTCCATCTGCGCCTGGTCGATCTCGTTGAACTGGCCGAGCAGGGCCACGCCGGCATTGTTGATGACGATGTTGAGCGCGGGATGCGCGGAGGTCGCGGCCTGCGCAAAGTCTGCGATCTCTGCGGGCTCGCCGACATCGACGCGGTGCGTCGTGACCTTGCGCTTGCCATCGCGGGCGATTTCAGCGGCGACCGCCTGCAAGCCGGCCTCGTCGCGATCGGCCAGCGCCAGGTCGCAGCCGCGCAGCGCGAGTTCCAGCGCCAGCGCCCGGCCGATGCCGCTCGCGGCTCCTGTCACCGCCGCGGCGGTTCCCTTGATCGCGGTCATATCGGCTCCATAATGATGCAAAATCGCGCAGAAAGCGCCCGATCACCGGGTTTCGCGCGGTTCTCTGAATTTGTAATGTTCAATGCCCCACAATTCTATGTCGGGTACCGAACAATTCGGCAGTTCGATTCTTATCCCAGCTACGGTTCTCGAGGAAACGCCATCATCTGTTATGGAGACGAACCGTGGGCCAATCAAAATCCTTCCGTGCCGCCGCCCTCATCGTCGAGGATGACCCCTTGCAACGCGAGATGATCTCCCTGTTGCTCGAGGAGAGCGATTACGACGTCATTCAATGCGAAAGCGCGGAGGCTGCCGAACTTGTGCTGGCGAAGAGCGGCGGTGCGCTGTTCCTGCTGATCACCGACGTCAATCTTGCAGGTCCCATGGATGGCGTCGAGCTTGCCTTTATAGCGAGGCAGAACCATCCGAAGCTCGATGTCGTCGTCACCTCGGGCCAGCCGCTCGAACACTCGCTGCCCGAGGGCGCAAAATTCTGGTCGAAGCCATGGGCGCCGCTCGACGTCCTGCGCGAGGCGGAACTGGCGCAGGCGATCGGGCGCGCGTGAGGCGCTTTCGCGGCACGGGCTAGCGTGATATCAGCGCACCCCATGTCGCTTTCATTCCTGCTGACGTCGCTGATCGTGGTCGTCTCGCCCGGCACCGGCGTGCTCTATACGCTGGCGGCTGCGCTGACGAAGGGCTCGCGGGCCAGCATCGCCGCGGCGTTCGGCTGCACGCTCGGCATCCTGCCGCACCTTGCGGCCGCGATGCTCGGGCTTGCCGCGGTGCTGCACGCCAGCGCGCTGGCGTTCGCGGCGCTGAAATGGTGCGGCGTGATCTACCTGCTCTATATGGCGTGGCAGACCTTATATGGCGTGGCAGACCTTGCGTGAACAAGGCGCGCTCGCGATCGACACCAGCGTTCAAGCGCGATCGAACGACAGGGTGATCGCCACCGGCATTTTGGTCAACATCCTCAATCCGAAACTGTCGATCTTCTTCCTGGCGTTCCTGCCGCAATTCATCGCGGCCAATGAGGCTCATCCGCTGGCGCGGATGCTGGAACTCTCCGGCGCGTTCATGGCGATGACGCTTGTGGTATTCGTGCTCTACGGCCTGTTCGCGGCCAGCGTCCGCGACCGCGTGATTTCGAAGCCCAAGGTGATGAGCTGGCTGCGCCGCGGCTTCGCCGGCGGATTTGCCGTGCTCGGCGCGAAGCTGGCATTCGCGGAGCGCTAGCGGCTTGTCGCCGGAATCAAAAAGGCGGGCCAAGGCCCGCCATTTTTCGAAAACCGCTCCTCCGGGTGCCCGGGCGGAGCGAGGCTCCACCCGGGCCTGAAGAAGAACTACTTCTTCTTCTTGGCCTTGGACTTCTTCGCCTTCTTGGCCTTCTTCGCTTTCTTAGCCATAGTATCCTCTCAAGGTTTAATGGATTGAAACGCGACACGAGGCATGCTCGGCGGAGGGCCAGCCTCGCAATATCCTCAAGCGTAAACTCAGCAGATTCGCAGCGCGCTGCCTCGCGCTGTCACGCCGGTGTCATTGCGTTATCCACAGTTGTTATGCATTTTGATGCTGTTTTTCGCGAAAATGTCGCGCATCGCAGCCGACGTGAAGCAAACCGGCGCATCTCGGCTCGCAAAAAAGCGATCGCGTCGCCGTCCTTGCGGTCATGCTTAACGGCTCACCAACGCCATCTTCATCAATTCAAAACCACGGCGCGAGTGAACCGCTCGAGGTTGAGAGTACGTTAAGCGGCGCCGATACATCCTGCCTCTCAAAGAAAAGGGGAATGGTCCAGTGGCGGCTGTTCGACAATAGAGGGGACGGGACCATTGGTGTCCCGCAAAGGCAGCGATGCTGAGCGTTCCGACACTGTGGACCGTGTTCGTCGTCAATTTTCTCGCGGTAGGCCTGATTTGGGCCTACGTCATGCGCAGCTACCCCAATCTGGAAGCCGCACGGTTCTGGACCGCGTCCTGCTTCACCGCGGCGCTGGGCGCGGTGCTGGCGATGCTGCGCGTCGTGGCCGCGGGCTCGCTGCTGCCGCTGCTCGCCGGCGGCGTCGTCATGATTTTCGCCGCCTGCCTCGCCGCCATGGGCATCAAGCGGTTCTATGGACAGCCGGTCTCCTGGCGCGCGACCTTCCTGATCACCGGCTTGAGTGGCGCCGGCCTTGTCTTCTTCATCGCCTTCCATGATAGCGTGCCGATGCGGGTGCTGGTCTACTCGGTGGGCCAGTCGCTGCCGTTCGCGCTGACGCTGAAGCTGTTGCTGTCGCCGCAGCAGGGCCACGTCAATCCGGGCGCGCGCCTTGCCGGCATCGTCGCAGCGCTGATCATCGCCATCCAGGCCGCCAGGGCAGCCGGCAATGTCTTCGGCGTCGACTTCTCGTTCACGCAAGGAAGTCCGGCGCAGGCGGCGGTGACGCTGGCGCTGATCTTCCTGTCGATGGCGTTCAATTTCGGCTTCCTGCTGATGGCAATGGACCGCCTGCGCAACGAGGTCGCGGACCTCGCGCTGCTCGACGACCTCACTGGCGTCGGCAACCGCCGCTGTCTGCTGCAGCGCCTCACCGAGGAATGCGCGCGATCGGAGCGCAGCGGCGAACCGTTTTCGCTGCTCGTGATCGATCTCGACGGCTTCAAGGCCGTCAACGACACCCATGGCCATGCCGCGGGCGATGCCTGCCTGCAGCATTTCACGCTGATGGCGCAGACCCGGCTGCGGCCCGGCGACATGCTGGCGCGGACCGGCGGCGACGAGTTCTGCATCGTGCTGCCGTCATCGACGCTGCGCGAGGGCGCGATGATCGCGCGGCGGGTGGTGGATGTGTGCCGCGACGATGCAGCGGCCGCTGCCGGCAACGATATCGCGATCGCGGTTTCGATTGGCGTCGCGCAGTGGAGCCGGGAGATGGGAACCTTTCCCGACCGGCTGATCGCCGCGGCCGACCACGCGCTCTATGCCGCCAAGAAGGAAGGCAAGAACCGTTACGCGGTCTATCAGCCGACGCCGCCGCTTGTGCCCGAGGGCAATGAGACGCCCGCGACCGCGTTGCGCAAGCTCGCATAAATCATGTTATCCCAGTGGGTGCACTGGATACCAAAACGATGATCTTCCGCCTGCTGGCGATCGCGCTCTGCGCCGTCGCGCTGCCTTTTCCAATCTCGGCGCAAACCCCCGACATCGCAGCCATCGCGAAATCATCGGGCACGCCGGATATTCCGGGCTTGAAGATGGTGTGGCTCGCGCCATGGGGCGATGTCGCCAAGGCTCATCCCTGGCGCAACATCATCGTGCACCAGACCGAGGGGCCGGCAGGCTCGGCGCGCGGCGGCGCCGCCGAGCAGTTCAAGAATCCGACGCGGCGCGGCGTCATGGTCTGGGTCGAGACCGACGGCACCGTATACTGGGCAGTGGCGGAGAATCTCGTCCCCACCCATACCGATGGCGCCGATCGCAACG
This sequence comes from Alphaproteobacteria bacterium, assembly GCA_005884765.1. Classification (GTDB taxonomy): domain Bacteria; phylum Pseudomonadota; class Alphaproteobacteria; order Rhizobiales; family Xanthobacteraceae; genus Bradyrhizobium. The sequence goes on along the minus strand of VAZV01000086.1, from coordinate 1,048 downwards.
ACAACAAATATATCGACAACAGCAAGACCTATCACCAGGTGAACAAGGACACCTCGATCGGCGTGGAATTCGCCGGCAACTATCCCGACGTCACGCGCGGGCCGACCGAGGCGCAGATTCAAGCTTGGCGGATCCTGGTCAAGGTCCTGCGGACGCGATACGGCATCCCGCTCGATCGCGTCTATGCGCATAACTGGATCGACTACAAGGACGCGCGCTATTGCGAAGGCTGTGCGCTCGCCACCATGGCGCGGCAGTGGGGCGAGTAGGTGGCTCTCGAACCGGCTGCATCATCCAGAAAAACAGCGGCTGATCAGTCCGGGCGCACTGTCATCGTCCGGCTTGACCGGACGATCCAGTATCCCAGAGACGTCCGTGACAGCATCGAAAGGCCGCGGCGTACTGGATAGCCCGGTCAAGCCGGGCCATGACGATCCGCAACAAAAAAGCCGGCGTTGCCGCCGGCTTTTCGTCTTGCTTCAATCCGCCAGAATTAGTGTGCGGCTTCCAGCGCGGCAGCTTCCTGCCGCGCGATGGTGCCTTTCACCGCGGTCTGCACCTTCTCGAAGGCGCGAACCTCGATCTGCCGCACGCGTTCGCGCGACACGCCGAATTCGGCGGCGAGGTCTTCCAGGGTCATCGGCTCGTCCGCCAGGCGCCGCGCTTCGAAAATGCGGCGTTCGCGCGGGTTGAGCACGCCGATGGCGCCGTTCAGCGCCTCGCGGCGATGATCGAACTCCTCGTGCTCGGCCATGATGGCTTCCTGGTTGGGCGAGTTATCGACCAGCCAGTCCTGCCATTCGCCGGCCTCGCCGTCGTCGCGGATCGGCGCGTTGAGCGACGCGTCGCCGCCGAGGCGGCGGTTCATGTCGACCACGTCCTGATCCGTCACGCCGAGGCGCTTGGCGATCATCTTCACCTGGTCGGGGTGGAGATCACCCTCGTCCAGCGCGGAGATTTTGCTCTTTGCCTTGCGCAGGTTGAAGAACAGCTTCTTCTGGTTCGCGGTGGTGCCCATCTTCACGAGCGACCATGAACGCAGGATGTA
>VAZV01000085.1 GCA_005884765.1 Alphaproteobacteria bacterium | reverse complement strand
GCGGGCGGCCGTGGTCATCTTCGCGGCTGCCCTGCTCATGTCCGGTGCGGCCCACGCTCAATCGCCCGGTGCCGGACTGTCGAACTTGTTCGGCAACATCTTCTCCGGACCGAACTCCAGCCCCCCGGCCGCCCCGCAAAGCGGCAGCGGCCCATTGCCCTGGAGCGGCGAGGATGGCGCTTCCGGCCATCCGCTGATGACGGCGGGCGCAATCCGCCAGGCGGCGGCGAACTTCGATAATTGCATCGCCTCGATGTGGCCCGACGCCGCGCGCCGCAACATCACGCAAGAGAATTTTCAGCGCTTCACCGCGGGCCTCACGCCCGATCTGCGCATCATGGACCTGATGGATTCGCAGCCGGAATTCACCAAGTCGATCTGGGACTATCTCGATATCCTTGTGAACGACAATCGGCTCGCCAGGGGCCGCGAGATCCTCGCCCAATACAAGGCGCAGTTCGACGCGACCGAAAAGGCCTATGGCGTCGATCGTTATGCGATCGCGGCGATCTGGGGCATCGAATCGAATTATTCGACCCAGGTCGGCGATCGCAGCGTGCTGCAATCGACCGCGACGCTGTCCTGCATCGGCCGCCGCCAGGCCTATTTCAGGGACGAGTTCCTCTCGGCCCTGGAGATCCTCAATCGCGGCGATCTTAAGCCTGAACAGCTGCGCGGCTCCTGGGCCGGCGCGTTCGGGCCGACCCAATTCATGCCGACCGCGTTCAAGCGCTACGCGGTCGATGCCGATGGCGATGGCCGCCGCGACGTGGTCGACGATCCCGCCGATCTGATCGCCTCCACCGCGAACAATCTGAAGAAGGACGGCTGGCAGGCAGGCCAGAGCTGGGGCTACGAGGTCGTGGTGCCCAAGGGTTTCAATTACATGCTGGCGGACCGCGCCAAGGCCATGACGATGACGCAGTGGGAGCAACTCGGCCTTAAGCGCCCCGGCGGTCAGCCGTTTCCGCACACGAGCGAAAAAGCGTATCTGCTGGCGCCGGCCGGCGCCGAAGGCCCGGGTTTCCTGATGCTGCAGAACTTCCGCGTCATCATGAAATATAACCCGGCAGAGGCTTACGCGCTCGCGATCGGTCATTTCGCCGACCGCCTGCGCGGCGGTCCGCCCTTCGTGCAGGCCTGGCCGCGACAGGAGCGGGAACTGTCGCGCGCGGAGCGGCTGGAACTGCAGCAGTTGCTGGCCCAGCGCGGCTTCTACCGCGGCACGCCCGACGGCCAGCTCGGCGGCCAGACCCGGGAGGCGTTGCGCGGCTTCCAGGCCTCGATTGGTGCGCCCGCCGACGGATTTGCCTCCTCCGACGTGCTGGAACGCCTCAGGGGCCGGTAAAGACTCCTCTCGAGACCAAAAGTAACCCTGAACAGGACATTTCCCCCGAGCCCTTGACGGGTGCGGCCAATGCTCCGCTTATGGGTTACGAATCTGCCCGCTTGCGGCCCGATTCCGCTATTATAGTTGTTCTAGCGACTGCCGAATTTTCGCTTCCGATCGGGCCGCATGTCCAGACCGAAGTCGTTCTTCAAAGTGTTCACCGAGACCGGCCCGCTGATCGCGCTGGGCGTTGCCGTTGCGCTCATGGTTGCCCTGGTTGGGCCGGCATCGGCGCAGTTTTTCAACTTCGGCGGACCGCCGCGGCAGGCGCCGCGCAGCGGCGGATTTGGCGGCGGCTGGTTCGGCGGCGACCTGTTCGCACCGTTCCAACAGCAGGCCCCGAAGCGAATCCAGGATTTTTCCAAAGCCCCCCCGCCTGAGAAGCGCGAGAACGCGACGGTGCCCGAACGCAACGTCCTGGTGCTCGGCGACGGCATGGCGGACTGGCTCGCCTATGGTCTTGAGGACGCCTACACCGAACAGCCCGACATGGGCGTGATCCGCAAGCACAAAACCACTTCCGGCCTGATCCGATATCAGCCAAAGGGCGATCCGGCCGACTGGGCAGCGGCGGCCAAGGGCATTCTTGCCACCGAGAAGCCCGACGCCATCGTGGTCATGCTCGGTCTCAACGACCGCGTCGCGATGCGCGAGCCGGCTGGTGAAAAGTCAGACAAGGCCGCCGACAAGAAGGGCGACAAGAAAGACGCGCGCGACAAGAAGGATGCCAAGCCTTCGGATTCGAAGCCTTCAGACTCAAAGCCGGCGGACGCAAAGCCCGGCGCGAAGCCTGATGGCACAGCCGACACCGCGGCGAAGGGCGACGACAAGGCTACTGACGCCGAACTGCCGCCGGACGATGCCGACAATGCCGACGCGCCGCCGGCGCTGGCGCCTGAGAAGAGCACGCGCACGCCGAACGGCCTCTATGAATTCCGCGAGGAGCGCTGGGTCGAGCTCTATGCGAAGAAAATCGAAGAGCTGATCGGCGTATTGAAGTCCAAGGGCGTGCCGGTGCTGTGGGTCGGACTGCCCGCGATCCGCGGCCCGAAGGGAACGGCTGATATGCTGTTCCTGGATTCGCTCTACCGCGACGCTGCCGGCAAGGCCGGCATCACCTATGTCGATGTCTGGGACGGATTTGTCGACGAAGCCGGCCGCTTCCTGCAGAAGGGTCCCGACTTCGAGGGTCAGATCCGCCAGTTGCGCAGCTATGACGGCGTGTATTTCACAAAACCTGGCGCGCGCAAGCTTGCCCATTATGTCGAGCGCGAGATCACGCGGCTGCTCGCCGCGCGTTCCGGGCCGATCGCGCTGCCGAGCGAACCAGCGACACCCGATGCCAATGCCGTGCCCGGCCAGCCCGCCCCGCGCCCGTTGGCCGGACCGATCCTGCCGCTGGTTGCTTCGTCCGTCGGCACCGATCAATTGCTCGGCGGTCCCGGCACGCGGCCGGCCTCGGTCGACGCGCTGGCCGCACGGACGCTGGTCAAGGGGGAAGCGCTGACGCCGCCTGCCGGCCGCGCCGACGATTTTGCCTGGCCGCGCCGCGAGGTCGGACGCGAACAGGCCAAGGGCGAAACGCCGGTCGCCGCAACCTCGCCCGATGGCGGCGTTGCAGCACCCAACGCGCAGCAAAAGCCGCCGGCCAAGAAGCTGAAGCCCGCGCAGCCCAACTTCTTCGGCTTCGGCAATGCACCCCGCCCGCTCGCGCCGCCGCCGCGCTCACCCGGTGGCGTGCCGCGACCGCCGGGCAATGTGGGGCGCTCGGCGGAGGCCCCGGGTAGTTGGACGCGCTGGTAGCTGCGATCGAACGCGATCCTCGGTGACCCCCTGCAATCGAAGATATTGTTGCGAAGACTGATGGCTGCCTGGATCAAGTCCGGCCATGACAGGTCGTATGCGCGGCATGCGCCGCGATCCGTTGACATCGCATCATCAGAGGGTAGTTTTTTGATCGAATGAAAGCGGGCACAACCGCTGGCCTCGACAGGAGGAACGCCATGGCCATCTCGATCAGGCAATTGCACCCGCATTTTTTCGGCGAGGTGTCGGGCGTCGATTTGCGCAGGCCCCTGACCAGGCAGGAAGCGACCGAGATAGAAGCCGGCATGGACAAATACGCAGTGCTGCTGTTCCGCGATCAGGACATCACCGACGAGCAGCAACTGGCGTTCGCGCTGAATTTCGGCGAGCGCGAAAATCCGCGCGGCGGCAATATCGTCAAACCGCAAGACTCGCGGCTCTCGACCGGGCTGAACGACGTCTCCAACCTCGGCAAGGACGGCAGGCCGCTGCCGCGCGATCACCGCGCCCATCTGTTCAACCTCGGCAACTGCCTGTGGCATTCCGACAGTTCGTTCCGGCCCATTCCGGCAAAATTCTCGCTGCTGTCGGCGCGCGTTGTGAACCCAAAGGGCGGCAACACCGAATTTGCCGACATGCGCGCCGCCTATGACGCGCTCGACGACGAGACCAAGGCCGAGATCGAAGACCTGATCTGCGAGCATTCGCTGATGTATTCGCGGGGCTCGCTCGGCTTCCTCGACTACACCGAAGAGGAAAAAGCGATGTTCAAGCCGGTGCTGCAACGGCTGGTGCGCACCCATCCGGTGCACGGCCGCAAGTCGCTGTATCTGTCGTCACATGCCGGCGCCATCAAGGGCATGAGCGTGCCGGAGGCGCGGGTATTGTTGCGCGACCTGACCGAGCACGCCACGAGGCCCGAATTTGTCCATGTCCACCGATGGACCGTGCATGACCTCGTGATGTGGGACAACCGCCAGACCATGCATCGGGTCCGCCGCTACGACCAGTCGCAACCGCGCGACATGCGCCGGGCCACCGTCGCCGGCACCGAGCCGACTGTGGCGCAACAGGCGGCGGAGTGAAGCGAGAGCCATCGCCAAAAGGTGGTCATCGCCCGGCTTGACCGGGCGATCCAGTAAACGCAAATCTTCGTAATTGCGGGCGCCGGCGATTACTGGATGCCCCGCCTGCGCGGGGCATGACAGGGGGCTACACTGGTGACGCTGCCTACGCGTGCCCGGCGTCGTTCGACAGCATGCCCGGATCGATGCCGATCTTGCGCAGTGCGCGGGCGTATTTTTCCTCGACGTCGCCGCCGAAGATCAAATCCTGGTCGGCATCGCAATGCAGCCAGCCATTGCCCTGGATTTCGTTCTCCAGCTGCCCCGGCGCCCAGCCGGCATAACCGAGTGCCAGGATGGCGTGCTTCGGCCCCGATCCCTTGGCAATTGCCTTGAGGATATCGACGGTCGCGGTCAGGCAAATCCCGTCGTCGATCCGAAGCGTCGCATTCTCGATGTAGAAATCGCTGGAATGCAACACGAAGCCGCGGCCGGTATCGACTGGTCCGCCCTTCAGCACTTTCATGCTCTCGGCGTTTTCCGGCAGCTTGATCTGGTCCGCTTCGTTGATGATGTCGAGTTGCACCAGCAGTTCCGGAAAGTCGATGCTGCCCGCCGGACGATTGACGATGATGCCCATCGCGCCTTCGGATGAATGCGCGCACATGTAGATGACCGAACGCTCGAAACGCGGATCACCCATCACCGGCATGGCGATCAGCAGCTGGCCGTCGAGGTAGCCGTCATCAGGCGAATTGTGGCCAACGCCGGCGGCTTCGCGGCGGACATTGCCGGGTTTCTTGCCTTCAGGACCCATCCGCAAAGGCCTCCCGCTTTCGAGTCACATCCTGATATTGGGCGAGGGTTCTGTCAATCAAGCGCCGCCTGCCGCGTGCATCACAAGCAATTCAATGGTTTGGGCCGGCGCTTGCCTGTAAAGACGCGTGATGATCGCCATGGTTCCCAGCCGCGCCACATTCGGTTTTACCGCCGTCCTGTTGGCGTCGTTGATGTCGCTCGAGGCTCGCGCCGAGGATGCATCGCCCTGGCAACGGGACGGGCACTCCGCGGTCCGGCTTTTGGCGGGATCGCGCAGCGGCGCGGTGCTGCTCGGCGGTATCGCCTTCCAGCTAGAACCGGGTTGGAAGACCTATTGGCGCACCCCCGGCGATTCCGGCGTACCGCCGCGCTTCGACTTCTCGAAGTCGGAAAATATCGAAGCCGTGACGATCTTGTGGCCGGCCCCGACCAAGTTCGACGACGGCGCCGGCGGTCACTCGGTGGGCTATCACAATCAGATCGTGCTTCCGTTGCGGATCGTTGCGAAAAATCCCGACAAGCCGGTGACGCTGCGCGCCGACATCAACTACGCGGTCTGCGAGAAGCTCTGCATTCCCGTCGAAGCCAATCCCGAACTCTCCTTCAACAGCGTGGCAAGCACCGAGGACAGCGCACTGTTCGCAGCCCTTGATACGGTGCCGAAGCCCGCCAATGTCGGCGACCCCAACCCGCTGACCATCCGCGACGTCAAGCGCGAGGGCAAATCCACCGTGCTGGTCGATGTGGTGACGCCCGACGCCAAGGAGGTCAATCTGTTCGTCGAAGGGCCGACGCCGGACTGGAGCCTGCCGATCCCCAAGCCCATCGAGCATAGCCCGCCCGATGTCAAGCGTTTCGCCTTCGAGCTCGACGGCCTGCCCCCAGGCGCCGATCCGGAAGGCGCCGCGCTGAAATTCACCGTGGTCGGCGGCGAGCATTCCTACGAATTCAATATCAATCTGGAATAAGGGTCGTTTCGCGTTGCCCCAACCATTGTCATTCCGGGATGCGCCTCTTGGCGCAGGCCCGGAATCCATACCCCCCGATCGTGGTTATGGATTCCGGGCTCGTTCGCTTCGCTCTCGCCCCGGAATGACATCGTCGGGAGGACGCGCCACCCAACCGAATCTTAACGAATAGTTGATAGGCGGAACGTTCGCCGCATTTGTGCGGGCCTTTCAGGATTTTTCGCCCCGTGGCCGCGATCGACACCCAATCCGCGATAGCCTTGCCGCGAAGCCTGGTCACGCGGCTGCGGTCGATGCTGGCCGGCGGCAGCGGCGAAGCATCGGTGACCCGGCGGCTTGCCGGCACCATCTTCGTCATCCGCGTCGTCAGCGCGGCGCTGGCCTATCTGTCGCAGATCCTGCTGGCGCGCTGGATGGGCGGCTCGGAGTACGGCGTCTACGTCTATGTCTGGACCTGGGTGCTGCTGTTCGGCAGCATGATGGATTTCGGCATTTCGGCCTCGGCGCAGAAAATCATTCCGGAATATCGCACCGGTGGCCAGCACGCGCTGTTGCGCGGCTTCCTCACCGGCAGCCGCTGGATGACCTTCGTCGTTTCCACGGTTGTCTCGCTGTTGCTGGCGGGTGTCGCGAGACTTCTGGCGCCGTGGATCGAGGCCAACGCGATCGTCCCCCTCTATATCGGCTGCATCACGCTGCCGGCCTTTGTCGTCGCCAACACCCAGGATGGCATCGCCCGCTCGCATGACTGGATGCGGCTCGGCCTGATGCCGCAATTCATCGTGCGCCAGGCGCTGATCATCGGGATCACCGCAGGTGCCTTCGCGCTCGGCTGCGGTATGGATCGCGATGATCGGCCAGATGATCGTGTTGAACCGCAGACTCAGTACCCACATCGAACCAGGCCCCAAGGCCTATGATTTCCGCGGCTGGCTCGCGATCTCGCTGCCGATCCTGATGGTGGAGAGCTTTTACCTGCTGCTGTCCTACACCGACGTGCTGGTGCTGCAGCAGTTTCGTACCTCCGAAGAGGTCGGCGTGTATTTCGCGGTCGTCAAGACGCTGGCACTGGTGTCGTTCATTCACTATGCGATGTCGGCGACGACAGCGCATCGCTTTGCCGAATATCACGCACTCGGCGACAAGGACCGGCTGTCAGCCTATGTCGCGCATGCGATCAATTGGACGTTCTGGCCGTCGCTAGCGGCGACCATCGTGCTGCTCGCCCTCGGCAAGCCTCTACTGTGGCTGTTCGGGCCGCAATTCGTCATCGGCTACGACATCATGTTCGTCGCCGCCATCGGGCTTGTGGTGCGCTCGGCGATCGGCCCGGTCGAGCGGCTATTGAACATGCTCGGCCACCAGCATATCTGCGCGGCCGCCTATGCGCTGGCCTTCGCCGTCAACCTCGTGCTCTGTGTTGTGCTGGTTCCGCGGTTCGGCGGCCACGGCGCCGCAGCCGCGACCTCGATCTCGCTTTGCTGCGAGACGGTGCTATTGTTCTGGATCGTCCGCCGCCGGCTCGGTCTGCACGTGCTGGCGTTCGGGAAGCGACAATCAGGACCGTGAGCGCCTAAGTTGGCATTGGCATACCGCGCGCCACCCGCGGCTGTCCAATTGTGCCCCAAAAAGAACCACTTTGCGCGGTCCGCTACGCCACTAACGAATCTTTTTGTCTTCGGCGCTGCAGAACGTCGATTTCGCCCAGCGCCAGCGAATGGGTGGAAATGACCATCGGCTTCCGATAGGCGCATGAAATATTCTTATTTCACATGATGCTGGCTACCAGCGGCAGGACTATCCTAGCGTCACTAGATAATTGGAACCAAAACCCCAACGCCGCATGGATATGATTGAACCGCTCTACGTTGCATCGGGATTCGGCGTCGGCCTGCTTGTCGGAATGACCGGCGTGGGCGGCGGATCACTGATGACGCCGCTATTGATCCTGCTGTTCGGCATTCACCCTTCGACCGCGGTCGGCACCGATTTGCTGTACGCCGCTGCCACCAAGACCGGCGGCAGCCTGATGCACGGCTGGTCTCGCAGCATTCACTGGCCGGCGGTGATCAGGCTTGCTTGCGGCAGCATCCCGGCAAGTTTTCTGACACTTGTTGTCATGTGGCAGCTTGACCTCAATGGCACTGCCGAGCGCAGCCTGGTCAACTTGGTGCTGTGTTTTGCGCTGCTGCTGACAGCCGTCTCGCTGATCTTCCGCAAATCGATCCTGGAGCGCTATCGCGCGCGGTTGGAGCGCGTCGATCCCGGCACCACCGCGGTCGCGACCGTGGTCGCTGGCGCGGTGCTTGGCGTGCTGGTTTCAATTTCTTCCGTGGGAGCCGGCGCGGTCGGCGTGACCGTGCTTCTATTGCTCTACCCGCGCCTGCCGATGGCAACGATCGTCGGCTCCGACATCGCGCATGCGGTGCCGCTGACGCTGGTGGCCGGTTTGGGACACTGGGCGCTCGGCGCAATCGATTGGCATCTCATGAGCGCACTGCTGATGGGCTCTCTGCCCGGCATCGTGATCGGCAGCTACAGCGCGGTGCGGGTGCCGGAGCGGGTGCTGCGCCTGACGCTGGCCGCAATCCTGAT
>VAZV01000122.1 GCA_005884765.1 Alphaproteobacteria bacterium | reverse complement strand
GAAAATAGCAAAGCGGCGATTCCGGCAATATAAAATCGAACTATCCGATTCTCAGCCACGATTTTCTCTCCCAATAGCAAGCCTACGGTAGCCTTAGGACCCGTTGGGAAACTATCGCTCCAGGCTGAGTGCTTTTGGGGCGATTGTGTAATTCCACTCGCCATGGAAGTCATGGCGAGTGATATTGATGGCGGCGAATTCGGCGTCGTTGACGGTGATGCCGGCGTGGTAGGGATTGGGATCGAGCTCGGCGTGAACCGTGAGGCCGGTTTTGGTGGTGGTCGCGGCAATCAGCTGGACGATGACTTGGTGGCTGATCAACGGCTTGCCGCGCCAGTTCTGAGTGATGAACGAAAAGAGACGGTGCTCTATTTTGTTCCACTTGCTGGTGCCGGGCGGCAGATGACATACGGTAATAGCAAGGCCGAGCTCATCGGCAAGCCGCTGCAATTCGAGCTTCCACAAGCGCAGGCGCGTTCCGTTGCTGCCGCCGCCATCCGCAGTGATCAGGAGACTCTTGGCATTGCGATAGCGTGCCTGCCCCATGGTCTGCCACCAGCGGCGGATGGCATTGACTGCGAAGCTCGCCGTGTCGTGATCGACACCAACGCTGACCCAGCCGGTATTCTCGCCGATGTCGTAGACGCCGTAGGGCACGGCGCGGCCAAGTTGCTTGATGAGGAAATCATGCACCCGCACCGGCTCCGGTGAGCCTTTGGGTCGCCATTCGCGGCCGGCATTCTTGAAATCACCAACCAATTCCTTCTTTTTGGTATCAACCGAGATGGCTGGCTCGCCTGCCGCTAGTGCGACCTTCACCTGCTCGTTGATATAGCCGAACTGTGCATCGCGATCAGGGTGATTGCCGCCCTCGCGGGTCTTGCGATTGGCTTGCAGACTATAGCCAAGCGAACGCAGCAACTCCCTCACGACGCTGTAGCTGATTTGATGGCCAAGTTCACGCAATCCAGCAGCGAGGTTGCACAGGCTCTTCGCCGTCCATAACAGCGCAGCTTGCGGATCGCCGCGGGTCGAAGGCTCAACCAAGCTGCGCAGATCGTCGAGCAGTGTCGCATCCTTGACCATCAAAGGCTTGCGTCCGCCGCCAGGCCGCCGCACGCGATCCGGCTCTGCTGTCGCGCCGTCCCGCAACTCCATCAGCCCGCGCCCGATCGTGCTGCGCGCCACACCCGTAATCTGCGAAACCGCAGAAATCCCGCCACGGCCCGCTGCCAGCGCCTCCGCCGCCGCATACCGGCGACGGCCGCGCTCATTCAGTAGCGGATCAAGCGCCTCAAACCGAACCCGAATCGCTTCTTGGTCGACCACGAATCATTCTTACATCCTCCGCGTCGCAGGAGGAATCCCCGCCGAAAATCCTCCGATTCGTTTGTTTCCCAACGGGTCCTAATCATCAAGTCGCTACTGTCAGCCGATCTGGGCGGGCCGATTGGATTTTACCGCCTCCTTGACACGACCAGAGCCTATATGCTCGCACGATTCGAAGCGAGCGGAGAACGCGATAAGCTAGCGCGACTCCACGCCGAGCACTATCTCAGTTCGCTCCGACGGGCAGAGGTCGATTGGGAGATTAAACCCGCAACCGAATGGCTATCTCTGCATCGCCACCTCATCGACAACGTCAGGGCAGCCCTTGATTGGAGCTTCTCACCGCGCGGCGATATAACTACCGGCATCGCGCTCACGATTTGTGCGGTGCCGCTGTGGTTTGAGCTGTCACTCACCAGCGAGTGCGCCGAACGGGTGGATCGCGCGTTGGCGGCTTGCGGCGAGCAGCGAAATGCCGATCGCGAGATGCGCCTCTACGCGGCACGGGCTTGGTCGCTCATGCAGACGCGTGGGTTTGTGGTCGAAACCGAGGTCGCCTGGAGCCACGTACTTGAACTCTCACGTGAACAGGGCAATGTTGATTATCAGCTCCGAGCCCTGTGGGGCCAGTGGGCGGCCCTCCTTAACCGCTGCGAGCTTCAAGCCGCACTGGCTGTGGGCAAGCAATTTTCTGAGCTCGCCAAGACGCAAACGGGCACCGGAGACCGCTTCGTTGGCGACCGAATGGTCGGCTATATCCTCCACCTCATGGGCGACCAAACGCAAGCCCGGCAATACTTGGAGCGCATGCTTGAAGGATACGAGACGCCCGTGGCGGGAGCGCAACTCGTCCGCTTCGTGTTTGACCAGCGGGCCACCGCCCAATGC
>VAZV01000084.1 GCA_005884765.1 Alphaproteobacteria bacterium | reverse complement strand
CGCGCATGCGGCTGCGGACGCTGGAAGATTCTTTTTGCAACGCTGGACGGCTGCCGAACATGTCGCCCCACCACCAGTGCCGCCGTGAGACACTCCGGTGACGCCCCCTCTATAGGTTGGATCCTTGCCCGACATCGCGCCTTCGACCGCGTGGCCGTCAAATGGAGCGGCGGCAATAAGCAAGGTAGTCAGAAACACGAAAGCTGCGACGGCTGTAATGCTTTTCATCCAACTCTCCCAAAAGTAACGGTTCCAATAGGTAGGCTGAAACGATGACTCATCTCACTCCTTGCGTGCGTGTTGAGTCAATGGTCACTTCCGCTCCGGTGCACCTTTCGGACATGGCGCGATGTACGCCTTGAGGCCGTAATGCGCTTCAAAGCGGACGGCGGCGCAAGCGCCCGTCGCCCTCACCGACGAGGTGATCGAATGAGACGGCATGTTTGCCCCAGTGCGTGAGGTCTGCGTTTTGACCTGTTTGCCGGCGCCGCGTTGCATTCGAGCAGCACATTACCGCACCTCGCCGCGATCAGAGCGGACCCAGAATGGCCCACCGAGGATCACAGAATTCCTTCACGGCCGCCGTGACGCCGCCGGCAATGATGTCCTGGCGCTCGGGCGAGTTCATCTTGAGCTCTTCGTCGCGGTTGATGATCGAGCCCGCCTCCAGCAACACGGCAGGGATTCGATTCGTCCTCAGCACAACGAGCTGATCGTAGCTATAGACGCCGGTTGCCTTGTTCAGCAGCGGGTGCTGGTAGTGGCCCATGATGGGCTGGGTATATTGGTGGGCGTATTCCAGCCCCTGAGCCTTCATTTCCTTAGCCACCAGTTCGGCGAACAAGAGGCTGGTCTTGAAATCCGCATTCTCGCGCGAGACCCAGACCGAGTAGCCGCTGAAGCGGTCACTGAAATGGCTCTTCTTGCCCTCGAACTCCCAGTTCTCGAGAAGCTTGTCGGGCACAGAGTCGTGATGGATTGACAGGAAGAGATTCGCGTGCAGATCGCTGGCGGCAGCGACACGCCTGAAGAGGCTGGGCCGGGCCTTGCCCGGCGTCACCAGAAGCCTGGTCTCGGCAAAACCTTCGGCCTTCAGTTTCTCCTCGATCCGCCGCGCAAGGCGCAGATTGAAGACGAACTCGGCGACGTTGCGGGCGCTGATCGCGCCTTCCGATTCGGCGGTATGTCCCACATCCACAACGATCCGGAATTTCGCGGGATCGCAGGTTGTCGCGACCGGCTTCGAAGCGGGAGAGGTCATGGCGACCGGTCCCAGGGCGGCAAGCTTTAAGCCGGTGAGCCTTGCGGGGTGGTGCTTTCGTGAGGCGGCATGCTTTGCCGAGCTGACGTGCTTTGGCGACTTGTCGCGCTTTGACGCGCCCTTGAAAATCTCCTGCAGCCGGCCGGCGTTGCCGGCCTCGATCGGCAGCAGCACCAATGCCGCCATCGCGGCGATGATGATGCAGCGGCGGGGCCAAAGGCTAAGGCCTGCCGAGCCGAATTTTTTCCCCAATGAAAGCAATCCCCCTACTCCGCAGCAGCAATCCCCGGCCGACCGACAAAGCCGGCCACATCGCCAAAGCGCTCGATCATGACCGCGGATAGATCCTTGGCCTTGTTGGCGACGCAGGCGCCGGAGCGCACAGTGTAGCGGTCCTGATGTTTTAAATGCGGCGGCGCCTCGCCTTGCTGCAGCGCGCGGGCCGCATCCATCACCGTTTTTCGGAAATGCAGGATGCCCAAGTCAGTCGGCCCGAGATGCTCGCGGGTGCGATCGGCGATCGGGCCCTGGCAGTCCTGCACGGCGGCGTCTTACAGACTTCGTCACACGGGCCGCTCGCCCTTCACCGTCACGCGCGTCCCCGAACGCGTGTGCGGCCAGTAATCCCACATCGCGCGGTGCTGGGCGCAGCGGTTGTCCCAGAACGCGATCGCGTTTTCGCTCCAGCGGAAGCGGCACTGGAACAGTGGGTTCTCCGCATGCTGGTAGAGGTAGGCGAGCATGGCGTCGCTCTCGTCTCTGGGGATGCCGACGATGTAACGCGTAAAGCCGCGATTGACATAGAGCGCCTTCTTGCGCGTCACCGGATGGGTGCGCACGACCGGATGCTCGGCGCGCGGATAGGCGGGCTTATCGGCGACGCCGTAATTGGCGTAGAGCCCGCGGTAGATGGATTCGCCGTCGTGCAGCGCGGTGAGCCCGTTGAGATAAGTCTTCATCCGGTCTGACAGCGCTTCATAGGCCGCATACATGTTGGCGAACAGCGTGTCGCCGCCGCGCGGCGGGCACTGCTTGATGTAGAGGATCGAGCCCATCGGCGGCTCGAGGTCGCAGGACACGTCGGTATGCCAGCCCTCGCCATTGGCGCGTGGCGAATCCTTGTCGGCATAGATCTTCATCAGCGCGGGATCGCCGCCCTCATGCGGCGCGGCGGGATGGATGTGCAATTCCCCGAACTTGCGGCCGAAGGCGAGATGCTGCTCGGGGCTGATGTGCTGGTCGCGGAAGAAGATCACGAGGTTTTCGGCGAGCGCGCGATGGATTTCGTCCATCTGGCGATTGGAACGCTTATCGTCGGAGACCAGCCTGCCGATATCGACGCCGGAAACCTCCGCGCCGATGATCGGGGTGAGCTTTTCAACGCCGATGGTCTCGTAGGGCTCGCCTTCGTCGATGATGTGCCGATAGCGCGGTCCCTGCTTGCCAGACAGCGAAGACATGCGTGGCCTCCCAATCATTGTTGATTGAGATCATCGTAGCCCGGATGCAGCGAAGCGCAATCCGGGATTGGCCTGAGGATTTTGCAGGGACGGCCCCGGATTTCGCTGGCGCTCCATCCGGGCTACGGTTTATTCGGCGGCCGTCGGCTTACTGCCGGAACCGTAACGCTGGTCGATGTAATCGATCACCAGCGCCTTGAAATCGGCGGCAATGGTGGGCCCGCGCAGGGTACGGAATTTCTTGCCGTCGACGAACACGGGGGCTGCCGGCGCTTCGCCGGTGCCGGGCAGCGAGATGCCGATATTGGCGTGCTTGGATTCGCCGGGGCCGTTGACGATGCAGCCCATCACCGCGACGTTCAGCGTCTCCACCCCCGGATACTGCGTCTTCCAGGCTGGCATCTCGTCGCGGATGAAATCCTGGATCGAGCGCGCCAATTCCTGGAACGTGGTCGAAGTGGTGCGGCCGCAACCGGGGCATGCCGCGACCAGCGGCACGAAGGTACGGAAGCCCATCGTCTGCAGCAGTTCCTGTGCGACCTGCACTTCCAGCGTGCGATCGCCGCCGGGCTCGGGCGTCAACGAAATCCGGATGGTGTCGCCGATGCCGTCCTGCAGCAGGATGCCGAGCGCGGCCGCAGACGCCACGATGCCCTTCGAGCCCATCCCGGCTTCGGTGAGGCCGAGATGAATCGCGTAATCCGAACGCGCGGCGAGTTCCTGATAGACGGCGATCAGATCCTGCACCGCGGAGACTTTGGCCGACAGGATCATCTTGTTCTTGGGCATCCCGAGCTCTTGCGCCCGCGCCGCCGACAACAGCGCCGACTGCACCATCGCTTCGCGCGTCACCGCGCGCGCGTCGCGCGGGCTCGGCGAGGCCGCATTCTCTTCCATCAGCTTGGTGAGCAATTCCTGATCGAGCGAACCCCAATTGGCGCCGATGCGCACCGGCTTGTCGTTTTTGTTGGCGATCTCGATGATGTCGGCAAACTGGGTGTCGCGCTTGTTCTTGAAACCGACATTGCCGGGATTGATGCGGTATTTGTCGAGCGCTTCCGCGCAGGCCGGATATTCGGCGAGCAGCTTGTGGCCGATGTAATGGAAATCGCCGATCAAGGGCGTGGTGATGCCGCGCTTGCGCAAGCCGTCGCGGATATGGGGAACGGCGGCGGCGGCCTCCTCGCGATCGACCGTGATGCGCACCAATTCGGAGCCGGCGCGCGAAAGGGCTGCGACCTGCGCCACCGTGCCTTCGACATCGGCGGTGTCGGTATTGGTCATTGACTGCACGACGATTGGCGCGCCGCCGCCGACGGCGACACTGCCGACCATGACTTGCGTGGTCTTACGCCGGGCGCTGGGGCCGGCGACGTCGTCGGGTAACGGCTTTTCGGGCTTGTTCATGGGTCAACCGAATATCAGGTTTTGGTGACATTCACCAAGGGGGCGGTTTGGGGACGCGAAAATGGCACTTGATGGCCGTCGCATCGCACTTTTATCCAGTTAATTCAATACTCTACCACGAGCGCTCCAGGGCCTCCGGCGCAAGCTGCGTACCCGCTATATTGGACTTCAATCCGGGAGATTAAAGGGCTGGCTTTGCCTGGCCGGATTCCTTTCATGCTTGATGGCATGCCATAACGACAAGTTAGGGAGGACGGCCGATGGCAAGTCACCACGGGCTCATCACCACCGCGGAACTCGCCGGCGTGCTCGGCCAGCCGGAGCTTCGGCTGTTCGATTGCACCACCTATCTCGAATACCAGCCCGAAGGCAGTGGCGTTCCCTATATCGCCGTGCCCGGCAAGCATACGTTCGAGGCCGGCCACATTCCGGGTGCGGATTTTCTCGATTTGCAAGGCGAGTTCTCGCAACCGAACACGACGCTTCACTTCATGATGCCAGAGGTCGCCCGGCTCGAGGCCGCCTTCGGCCGGCACGGCATTGGAACGGGCAGCCGTGTGGTTTTGTATTCGATCGGCTCGGCCATGTGGGCGACCCGATTCTGGTGGATGCTTCAGTCGCTGGGCTTTGAGAACGCGTCCGTGCTCGACGGCGGCCTCGACAAATGGAAGGCCGAGGGCCGCGCGCTCGAGACCGGCTCCGCGAAAGGCTATCCGCCGGCGACGTTTACCGCGAACCCACGACCAGGATATTTCGTCGGCAAGCACGACGTCCTTGCTGCCACCACCGATCGCAACACCGTCGTCGTCAACGCGCTCAACCCGCAACTGCACCGGGGACTGGAGCCGAGCCGTTACGGAAGGCCCGGCCGCATTCCCGGCAGTGTCAATGTTTCCGCCGCGACGCTGGTCGACCCGCAGACCAAGGCATTCGTCCCGCTCGCCGATGCAGAAGCGAAATTCGCGGCGCAAGGCATCACAAGGGACAAGCGCGTAGTCGCTTATTGCGGCGGCGGCATCTCGGCCACCATCGATCTGTTCATGCTGCGCCGGCTCGGTTACGACGATCTTACCCTCTATGACGCTTCAATGAGCGAGTGGGCGAAAGACGAATCGCTGCCGATCGAGACGGGTTAGGTTGTTCGATCACGCCGGCACATTGGGATCGGGAACGACCTTCGGCCCGGTCATCTCGGGCCGGTTCACAAGATAGAGCCCGGCGATCACGAGTAGCGCCGCGGCGCCGAAGACCGGCGTCAATGTATCGTGCATGATGAAGTAGCTCGCCACCACGCCGAACAACGGCGTGATGAAGGTGAAGGCCGACAACTTGCTGGCGGAATAGGCCTTCACCAGCGCAAACCACAGCGTGAAGGTCAGCCCGACCACCCAGAATGCTTGATAGGCCAACAGCGACAGCGACAAGACGTGAGGGACGTGGGTGATCTTTTCGCCCGTGATCCAGGCGGCCAGCCCAAGGATCGGGATCGACAGCGCGACCTGGTAGCCGAGGCCCTTCTCCGCGGGCGCCTTGATCAGCGCGGTCGCCTTCACCAGTAGCGTCGTCGCCGCCCACAGCGCGCCCCCGCCGACGATCAGGAGATCGCCCAGCAGCACATTGGCATCGACATTGGCCTGGGGAACGCCGATCGCGAGCGCGACGCCGGCAAAGCTTAAGCCGAGCCCTCCCCATTGCGACGCGCGCAGCCGCTCGCCGACAAACAGATAGGAACCGAGTGCCACAAAGAACGGCGCGGTGTAGAGAAATACCACCGCGCGCGAGGCCGAGGTCAACAGCAGGCCGCGATAGATCAGTACAAATTCAATGCCGAAGATCACACCCGCGCTTAGTCCCGGCCACAAAGTGCCGTCGCGCGCGAACAATCTGACGCCGCGCACCCAACCGATGATGAGCAGGACCGGCAGCGCCCCAATCGAGCGGCTCAGCGCCTGCAGCATCGGCGGCACATCCGGCAGCACCAGCTTGACCGCGATCTGGTTGAAGCCCCAGGACAGGCACAACATCAGCATCAGCGCGACGGCCCCCGCACTGAGCGGCCGCCCGGAAGCACTCAATCGATCAGATGACATATCTCCCCGATGCCGGCTTTGCCGCCGTGTTGTTATTAGTTCGATGATGCACTCTGGCAGTGCGCGCAGGTGCCGGTGATTTCGACCACGGATAATTTGGGTGCAAAACCGGTGGCGCGCGCCGCCGAGTTCAGGCTTTGCGCCACCGGCACGGCCGGAATCTCGCCGACCGAGCCGCAGCGCTCGCAGATCAGGAACGCCACCATCGCGGCTGCGTCGTGGTCGTGCGCGCAGGCGAGAAACGCATTGCGGCTCTCGATGCGGTGCACGAGGCCGTTCGCCATCAGGAACTCGAGCGCGCGGTAGACCGTGATCGGCGCCGGCCGCGGCATCGATTTCGCGAGATCGTCGATCACCTCGTAGGCGCCGAGCGGGCGGTGGCTGGACAGCAATGCCTGCAACACCTGGCGGCGGATCGGCGTCAGCTTCTGCGCCCTTGCCTTGCAGACCCGCTCGGCATGCATCAAGGCGTCCGCGGTGCAACGGCCGTGATCATGACCGGGTGCTGGAAAAGCGGGCTTCAAAGAGGTCATCGTGGCGATTTGTAGCATCTTGCGTCGCTATCCCATAGCCCGGTCGGAACTCGTTCCAGCCATGTTCTGGGAGCGGGGCAGCCTTCTATGGACTTGCCATCAAAAATTAATAAGCTAGCTTATTATAT
>VAZV01000186.1 GCA_005884765.1 Alphaproteobacteria bacterium | reverse complement strand
CGCGCGGCCGCGTCAGGAAAGCGCAGAAGATGGCCAGCCGTTGCCGCATCCCGGCGGACAAGGTGAAGATGCGCTGGTCGAAGAAGTCGTCGAAGGCGAGCGCGCTGCGCAATGCCCCCAGCGGGTCGCGGGGTTCGAGCCCGACCTGCGCCCCGCCGAGGATCGCGAACAGTTCGCGGCCGGTGAGGCTCTCCGGCAGCGCAGCGACGTCCGGCGCGAAGCCGATCGCCCCGGCGCGCCAGGCGCGGTCGGCGGTCCGGTCCGCGCCGTCGAGCAGGATCGCGCCCTCGTCGGCGTCGAGCCTCCCCGCGATGGCACGCAGCAGCGACGTCTTGCCGCTGCCGTTCGCACCCACCAGCCCCGTCCAGCCGGCGCCGTCGATGGCGAGGCTCACCCGGTCGACCGCCCGGTGGTCGCCGCGCAGGACGACCAGTTCGCAAGTCTCGATCCGCATCAGGCCTGCATCCAGCGCTTCGCGCGGCAATGGCGATGGAAATGCCAGAATCGCCAGCCGGCCGCGGCGATGGCGAGCGGCGGCAGCAGGATCGCCGCGGCGACAAGGCCTGCCACTTCGAGCTGCAGCTGGAAATCCACCGAGCGCCTGGTCCGGCCCGGATAAAGCCAGGCGCGGGCGATGCCGATCAGAATGAAGGCGAGATGGGCGAGCGCCAGCACGACGACAATGCCGATGCCCTGCCCGGTCAGGAGAAAGGCCCCGGCGCCGGCAAGCAGAGAGCCGGCCGGCAGCGCCGAGACGGCAAGGGCGATGAAGCCGGGCCGGTAGCCGGCCGCCGGCAGGAAGGCCAGCAAGGCGGCGTCGAGCCGCGCCGCCAGCAGCAGGACAATAAGAGACGGCAGCAGGAGCGGGACAAAGACCAGCGGCACCGCTAAGCCGCGTCCCCACCAGCTCGTCATGACGGTCAACAGGAAGCTGGCCATGAGCAGCAGCCCGGCGCGGACAAGGGGCCGTCTGGTGCTGGCCGTCTGACGTGCAAGGACCAGTGCGATCACCGCGTGTCGGCCGCGGCCCAGCGGCGCGACCGATGGTCGGGACCACCCCGCCCCTCGCTGCCATCGCAGCACGGGGAAGATCATCGCCAGGCCGGCACCCGCCGCGTAGCTCGCGGCGGCGAGCGCGATGGCCGCCTGCCTGTCCAAAGCCGCAGGCGCCACGGGACTGTGCTCGCCCCGGGCGGCGAGGCGCTGGCATCCAGCCCTTTGCAAGGCGAAGCCGGCCGGGCCGGCCAGCAGTGCGAGCCAGACCCCGTCCGCTGGTGCGGCGAGCGTCTGCTGGCGCAGCCAGGCGCAGCCGATCAGGCCAACCAGCGCCAGCAGCAGCAGGTCGCGGAGCCCGCCGAAACTGTCGGCGAGGAAGCGGCGCAGCAAGGCCGCGTCGTAGCGGATGAGGCGATTCGTCACGGCCCCACCCTAGAGCGGCCTCCCCCAGTTGACAGCCTGCCCGCACTCCTTAGGACGGCCAGCAACCTTCCAAACCCGAGACAGAAAGCGCGCCCCGACATGGCCAAGATCAAGGTGAAGAACCCCGTCGTCGAGCTGGACGGGGACGAGATGACGCGGATCATCTGGGAGTGGATCCGCGAGCGGCTGATCCTGCCCTATCTCGACGTGAACCTGCTTTATTACGATCTCGGCGTCGAGAAGCGCGACGAGACCAATGACCAGATCACCGTCGATTCCGCGCTGGCGATCCGCGAGCATGGCGTCGGCGTGAAGTGCGCCACGATCACCCCGGACGAGGCCCGGGTGAAGGAATTCAACCTCAAGCAGATGTGGAAGTCGCCGAACGGCACCATCCGCAACATCCTCGGCGGCGTGATCTTCCGCGAGCCGATCATCTGCAAGAACGTGCCGCGGCTCGTGCCCGGCTGGACCAAGCCGATCATCATCGGCCGCCACGCCTATGGCGACCAATACCGCGCTACCGACATCAAGTTCCCCGGCAAGGGCACGCTGTCGCTGAAATTTGTCGGCGAGGATGGCACCGTGATCGAGCGCGAAGTGTTCAAGGCGCCCGGCGCCGGCGTTGCGATGGAAATGTACAACCTCGACGATTCCATTATCGATTTTGCGCGTGCGTCGCTGAATTACGGCCTGATGCGCGGATATCCGGTGTATCTCTCGACCAAGAACACGATTCTCAAAGTTTATGACGGGCGTTTCAAGGACATCTTCCAGGATATCTACGAGCGCGAGTTCAAGAAGGAATTCGAGGCCAAGCGGCTCACCTACGAACACCGGCTGATTGACGACATGGTGGCCTCAGCGCTGAAATGGTCCGGCGGCTATGTCTGGGCCTGCAAGAACTATGACGGCGACGTCCAGTCCGACACGGTGGCGCAGGGCTACGGCTCGCTCGGGCTGATGACCTCGGTGCTGCTGACGCCCGACGGCAAGACGGTCGAGGCCGAGGCCGCCCACGGCACGGTGACCCGGCACTACCGGGAGCACCAGAAGGGCAAGGAGACCTCGACCAACTCGATTGCCTCGATCTTTGCCTGGACCCGCGGATTGTCCCACCGCGCCAAGCTCGACAACAACGAGCAGCTTGCGAACTTTGCCTCCACCCTGGAGAAGGTCTGCGTCGACACCGTGGAAACCGGCTACATGACCAAAGACCTGGCGCTTCTGGTCGGCGCCGACCAGCGCTGGCTCTCCACCAACGGCTTCCTCGACAAGGTTGCGGAAAACCTGACCAAGGCGATGGCGGTTTGAGTGGCCGGCGAGAGATGCGATTGCTTCCAAGAAGCGCGCTCGCACTATCGCTGCTGGTCAGCGCGCCGATGAGCGCCAATTCAGCCGAAACACCCCTTCCCGACGCCGTGGCGGCGCCCGGTGAGTCCGTAGTGCTGTCGGTGCACGCTGAAGGCGCTCAAGTGTACGAATGCAAGGTCGGCGCCGACGGCAAGCTCGCCTGGGCCTTCCGCGAACCGATCGCCACGCTGTTCGCCGACGGCAAGACCGTCGGCCGACACTATGCCGGGCCGAACTGGGAGCACAGCGACGGCAGCGCCGTGGTCGGCAATACGCCGGGCGCCACCGCGAGCGATATTCCCTGGCTAAAGCTTGAGGTGATTTCACACCGTGGCAGCGGCGTCCTCGAAGGCGTCACCACCGTGCAGCGGATCAACACGATCGGCGGCAAGCTCGAGGGTCCGTGCGACAAGGCCGGCAGCTTCAAGAGCGCGCCCTACTCCACGGAATACGTGTTCTTGCGCAAGCCATAAGATACGACGACGCGGCGCCGCAGGTTCAGCGCAGCGCCTTCACTAATCTGGGCTCGCGCAGATGCAGGCCGCGAAACTCGGATTCGCGAACCGCGCCGTCGCGCCGGTATCCAGCCGTCTCGTAGACGGCGAGCGCCCTTTCGTTCTGTTCATGCGTGTAGAGGAAGGCTTCGCGGCAGCCTGCCGCCCGCAGCACTTCGTGCGCGGCCTCCAGCAGCGTCCGTCCGACGCCGCGGCCGGCGTGATCTGGATCAACGAACAGCAGGTACATTTCTCCTTCAGCAGGGTGTACGGCGACGAAGCCGACGAGCCAGTGCGCTTCGTTAATCGCAACCAGGAGGGCGTTCGGCGGCGCGTGTTCGACGACAAGCGTATCCCACTCGTTCGGCGGGAACATCGGTCGGGCAGCGAGTTCGCCGAGATACTTCCACCCCTCGCGGACGGCGGCGTCGAACACCGCACCGATGTCCTGGGCATCATCTGCGATTGCGCGCCTGATGGTGATCATGGCTGCTCCGCTTCCCGCACGTCGTGCCCTGAAGGAGACCCCCCGGAGGGCGCGTTTCACGCGCCCGCCATCGCCTTTTCGATCGCCGACAGCGCGGCGCCGGCCTTGGCGCCATCGGGGCCGCCGGCCTGGGCCATGTCGGGCCGGCCGCCACCGCCCTTGCCGCCGAGCACGACCGAGGCGACACGCGCCAGATCGACGGCGTTATAGCGCGAGGTGAGATCGGCGGTGACGCCGACGACGATACCGGCCTTGCCGTCGCCGGTGACGCCGACAATCGCGACAACGCCGGAGCCGATTTGCCTTTTGCCGTCATCGGCAAGGCTCTTGAGATCCCTCATCTCGATGCCCTCGACCGCGCGCGCCATCAGCTTAACGTTGCCAACCTCGCGCACGCCGGCCGCCGCCGATCCGTTTCCGGAAGCGCCACCCATCGCAAGCTTTTTGCGCGCATCCGACAGGTCACGCTCGAGCTTCTTGCGTTCCTCGATCAGCGCTGCGATCCGCCCCGGCACCTCTTCGATCGTGGTGCGCAGCTCCGCCGCCGCGGTTTTTGCGAGCGCCATGGTGTCATTGGCGTGCTGCCGGGCGTGACGTCCGGTCAAGGCCTCGATGCGGCGCACGCCCGAGGCGACCGCACTTTCACTGGTCACCGTAATCAGGCCGATGTCGCCGGTGCGGCGCACATGCGTGCCGCCGCATAATTCAACCGACCAGCCGAGCGCGTTGCTGCCGTGCTCGCGCGCGCCCTTGCCCATCGAGACCACGCGGACCTCGTCGCCATATTTCTCACCGAACAGGGCGCGAGCACCGGCTTCGCGCGCATCGTCCACCGCCATCAGGCGCGTGGTGACTTCGTCATTCTCCAACACCACTTCGTTGGCGATGTCCTCGACGCGGGCGAGTTCTTCCGCCGTGATCGGCTTCGGATGCACGAAGTCGAAGCGCAGCCGATCGGGCGCCACCAGCGAACCGCGCTGGGCGATGTGATCCCCCAGCACCTGCCGCAGCGCTTCGTGCAGCAAATGCGTCGCCGAGTGATGGCGCCGGATCGAGGCGCGGCGCGCGTGATCGACGCAAAGCTGCAACGGCGCGCCGATCTTCAACGTACCCTGCTCCACCTGGCCCAGATGCACGAAGAGATCGCCGGCCTTTTTCTGCGTGTCGGTGACACGAAACTTGACGCCGTCACCGCTGAGCACGCCGGTGTCGCCGACTTGGCCGCCCGATTCCGCGTAAAACGGCGTCTGGTTCATCACGATGGCGCCGGCCTCGCCTGCCTTCAGGCTATCGACTTCCTTGCCGTCTTTCACCAGCGCCGCGATCGCGCCTTCGGCGGTCTCGGTCTCGTAGCCAAGGAATTCCGTGGCTCCGAGCTTTTCGCGGAGCGGAAACCACACGCTCTCGGTCGCGGTATCGCCGCTTCCGGCCCAGGCCGCGCGCGCCTTTTCGCGCTGCCGGTCCATCGCATCGGTGAAGGCCGCGATATCCACGCCGATGCCCCGTGACTTCAGCGCGTCCTGGGTCAGGTCGAGCGGAAAACCATAGGTGTCGTACAACGTGAACGCGGTATCGCCATCGAACATGTCGCCCTGTTTCAAGCTCGCGCTCTTCTCATCGAGAATGGAAAGCCCGCGCTCCAAGGTCTTGCGGAATCGGGTTTCTTCCAGCCGCAACGTCTCCTCGATCAGGTTCTCGGCGCGCACCAGTTCCGGATAGGCCTGGCCCATCTCGCGCACCAACGCCCAGACCAGGCGGTGCATCAGCGGCTCTTTGGCGCCGAGCAGTTGGGCATGCCGCATGGCGCGGCGCATGATCCGCCGCAGCACATAGCCGCGGCCTTCGTTCGAAGGCAGTACGCCATCCGATATCAAAAATGACGAGGCGCGCAGATGATCTGCGATCACGCGCAGTGATCCCTTCTGCTTGCCATGCGGATCGGCGCCGGTCAGTTCAGAGATCGCGCGGATCAGCGCGACAAACAAATCGATATCGTAGTTATCGTGCTTGCCCTGCAGGACGGCCGCGACGCGCTCCAGGCCTGCGCCGGTATCGATCGACGGTTTCGGCAAGGGATTTCGCCCGCCGCCCTCGAGCTGCTCGTATTGCATGAACACGAGATTCCAGATCTCGATAAAGCGGTCGCCGTCGGCTTCCGGCGAGCCGGGCGGTCCGCCCCAGACCTTGTCGCCGTGGTCGTAGAAGATTTCCGAACAGGGCCCACAGGGGCCGGTATCGCCCATCTGCCAGAAATTGTCGGAGCCCGCGATGCGGATGATGCGCGAATCCGGCAGGCCCGCGATCTTCTTCCACAGATTATAAGCCTCGTCGTCGTCGATATAGACGGTCGCGGTCAGCTTCTCCTTCGGCAGGCCGAACTCTTTCGTGACGAGGTTCCAGGCGAGCTCAATCGCGCGATCCTTGAAATAGTCGCCGAACGAGAAATTGCCGAGCATCTCGAAGAAGGTGTGATGTCGCGCGGTGTAGCCGACATTGTCGAGGTCGTTATGCTTGCCCCCCGCACGCACGCATTTCTGCGAGGTGGTGGCCCGCTGGTAGGGGCGCTTCTCGACCCCGGTGAAGACGTTCTTGAACTGCACCATGCCGGCATTGGTGAACATCAAGGTCGGGTCGTTTCGCGGCACCAGCGGCGACGACGGCACGATCTCGTGGCCGTTCTCGGCAAAGAAGTTCAGAAATGTCGACCTGATCTCGTTGACGCCGCTCATATCGATCCAATCGGAGGCTTCCCGTTACCTAGCCTTAAATGGCTAACGCGCCGGGCAAAAGGCTTTTAGACAGTCAAGATGGTGGTGTCCAGAAACTGTGCAAGCGGATCATAGGCTTGCTGCAGCACACTAAACCCCGTTGATAGATGCAGCAGCCGCGTTGACAGGCTTGGCGGCATCGTGTTTCCCTCCTATCTGTTCAAGGCAGTCACGCTGGGAGAGATCGGCTTAGATGCCGGCGCCGAAGGAGCAACCGCCCCGGAAACTCTCAGGCAAACGGACCGCGTGACTTTGACAGCATCTGGAAAGAGACACCGAAGGGTTTCGGCCCGGACGTGTCCGCCGACGGGATAATACTCTCAGGCAAAGCGACAGATGGGGCTTCGACAGGTTTTCGGGAGCTGGTTTCCGAATAACCGCGAGGGCCCCCTGATGCTTGCGCGCGATGAACATACCCCCTTAGAGCGCACTCCCCTCCACGGCCTGCATGTGGGCCTAGGCGGCAAGATGGTGCCGTTCGCGGGCTACGAGATGCCGGTCCAGTACGCGTCCGGTGTACTCCGGGAACACCTGCATACCCGCGGCAAAGCCGGCCTGTTCGATGTCTCCCATATGGGCCAGATGGCGCTTCACGCCAAATCCGGCCGGGTCGAAGACGCAGCACGCGCGCTGGAGCGGCTCGTCCCGCAGGACATCATCGCGGTCGCGCCGGGACGGCAGCGTTACGCCCAGTTCACCAACGAGAATGGCGGCATCCTGGACGACCTGATGGTGGCGAATTTCGGCGATCACCTGTTCCTGGTCGTCAACGCCGCCTGCAAGGCCGAAGACGAGGCGCATCTTCGGAAGCACCTTTCGGATGTTTGCGTCATCCAACCCCTGCCCGACCGCGCCCTGATCGCGCTGCAGGGGCCGAAGGCGCAATCGGCACTGGCGAAGCTCTGTGCCGACGCGCCTGCGATGCGGTTCATGGATTCCGGCCCGCACGAGGTCGATGGGCTCGACTGCTTCGTCTCGCGCTCCGGCTATACCGGCGAGGACGGATTTGAGATTTCCGTGCCGGCCGGTGATGCCGAGCGGCTGGTCAAGAAACTGCTCGAAAACGACGACGTGCGGCCGATCGGGCTTGGCGCGCGCGACAGTCTCAGGTTGGAGGCCGGGCTTTGCCTTTACGGGCACGACCTCGACACCACAACGACGCCGGTCGAAGGCGCGCTGGAATGGTCGATCCAGAAGAGCCGCCGCGAGGGCGGCGCGCGTGCCGGCGGCTTTTTTGGCGCGGACAAGATTCTCGCGCAGCTCGAAAATGGCGCACCGCGCCGGCGCGTGGGCCTAAAGGCTGAAGGCCGCGCACCCGTGCGCGAAGGCGCAGCCCTGTTTGCGGACAGCACCTCGATCGAATCTGTCGGTTCGGTTACTTCGGGCGGATTCGGCCCGAGCCTCAATGCGCCGGTCGCGATGGGCTATCTGCCGGCATCGCTGGCAGCGCCGGGAACGCAAGTCTTCGCCGAAGTGCGCGGACAACGCCTGCCGCTCAAGGTTGCCGCCACCCCCTTTATTCCCAACACTTACAAGCGCTGAAGGAATCTCATGACCACGCTGTTCACCACAGACCATGAATGGCTCCGCATCGACGGCGACGTCGCCACCATTGGGATCACCGACTATGCGCAGTCGCAGCTCGGCGACGTCGTGTTCGTCGAATTACCGAAGGTCGGCCGCTCCCTGAAAAAGGCCGAGGCCGCAGCCGTGGTCGAATCCGTCAAGGCGGCCTCCGACGTCTACGCGCCGATCTCCGGCGACGTGGTCGAAGTGAACGAGGAGCTCACGGCCGAGCCCGCGCTGGTGAATTCGGACGCCGCCGGCAAAGCCTGGTTCTTCAAGGTGAAGATCGCGGACAAGAGCGAGCTCGGCGGTCTGATGGATGAGGCCGCCTACAAGGCGCACACGGCCTGACATGATGAAAGCAATTCACCACCACACGCTCACCGTCATCGCCCGGCTTGACCGGGCGACCCAGTACGCCGCGGCCTTTCGGCTCAATCGCCGACTTCCCGGCGTACTGGATCGTCCACTTTCGCGGACGATGACACTGAATTTGAACGTTCCAGCGAGGCACCCATGAACGCGCCCTTCAAACTCGCCGACGAGCCCGCGACGACCTTCGTCCGCCGTCACATCGGCCCCTCCCCCCGCGAGGTGGCGGCGATGCTGGAGACGGTCGGCGTCAAATTCCTGAGCGAGCTGATGAACGAGACGCTGCCCGCTTCGATCCGGCAAAAGGCGCCGCTCGATTTCGGGCGGGCATTAAGCGAAACCGAGGCGCTCGCCCATATGGGCGACTTGGCCTCCCAGAACCAGGTGTTCACCTCGCTGATCGGCCAGGGCTATTCCGGTACGATCCTGCCCGCGGTAATCCAGCGCAACATTTTGGAGAACCCGGCCTGGTACACCGCCTATACGCCCTATCAGCCGGAGATCAGCCAAGGCCGGCTGGAAGCCTTGTTCAACTTCCAGACCATGATTGCTGATCTCACCGGGCTCGATGTCGCCAACGCGTCGCTGCTGGACGAAGCAACCGCGGCGGCCGAAGCGATGGCGCTGGCGGAGCGCGCGTCACCGGCAAAAACAAAATCGTTCTTTGTCGATGCGGAAGTGCACCCGCAAACGCTTGCCGTGCTGCGCACCCGCGCCGAGCCGCTGGGTTGGAAGGTGATCGTCGGCGATCCCGCAATCGATCTTGAAGAGGCCGACGTGTTCGGCGGCCTGCTGCAATATCCGGGTACGTCAGGCGCGGTCCGCGATTTGCGGCCGGCGATCGCAACGCTGCGCGGCAAGGGCGCGCTGGCGATCGTCGCCGCCGACCTGCTGGCGCTGACGCTGCTCGCCTCACCCGGCGAACTCGGCGCCGACGTTGCAATCGGATCGGCGCAGCGCTTTGGCGTACCGGTTGGATATGGCGGGCCGCACGCGGCCTACATGGCGGTGCGCGATGCACACAAGCGCTCGCTGCCCGGCCGCATCGTCGGGCTTTCGGTAGATTCACGCGGGGCGCCCGCCTATCGCCTCGCCTTGCAGACCCGCGAGCAGCACATCCGCCGCGAAAAAGCCACCTCCAACATCTGCACCGCGCAGGTGCTGCTCGCGGTGATCGCCTCCATGTATGCGGTCTATCACGGCCCGGAGGGACTGACGCAGATCGCCCGCAACGTACATCGCCGCACCGCCGCGCTGGCAGCAGGATTGCGCAAGCTGGGCTTTGCGCTGCAGAGCGACGCCTTCTTCGACACGGTGACGGTGGAGGCCGGTGAGAAGCGGGACGAGATCATCGCCCGCGCGGTCGCCCAAAAGCTCAATTTGCGCATCGGCGAGCGCACGCTCGGCATCGCGCTTGACGAGACCACGACGCCCGCCATCGTCGAGGCGGTGTGGCGCGCTTTCGGCGGCGATCTTTCCTACACCGACATTGAGGCTGGCGCACGCGAGGCGCTGCCGGTCGAGTTGAAGCGTGGAAGCGCCTTCCTCACCCATCCGGTGTTCCATGCTCATCGCTCGGAAACCGAGATGCTGCGCTATATGCGCAAACTCAGCGATCGCGATCTCGCGCTCGACCGCGCCATGATCCCCCTGGGCTCCTGCACCATGAAGCTGAATGCGACGACGGAAATGATTCCGCTGACCTGGCCGGAATTTTGCAATCTGCATCCGTTCGCGCCGCGCGAGCAGGCAAGCGGCTATCACGCCTTGTTCAAGCGGCTCGAACAATGGCTGTGCGACATCACCGGCTATGACGCGATTTCGCTGCAGCCGAATTCCGGCGCCCAAGGCGAATATGCCGGACTGCTGGCGATCCGCGGCTATCATACCGCGCGCAATGAGGCCCATCGCAAGGTGTGCCTGATCCCTTCCTCTGCCCACGGCACCAATCCGGCGTCCGCTCATATGGCCGGCATGGAGGTGGTCGTGGTTGACTGCGACAGCGGCGACGTCGATGTCAACGATCTCCGCGCCAAAGCGGAAAAGCATTCGAAAGATCTTGCCGCGGTCATGATCACCTATCCCTCGACCCATGGCGTGTTCGAGGGGCACATCCGCGAGATCTGCGACATCGTGCACGGCCATGGCGGCCAGGTCTATCTCGACGGCGCCAACATGAACGCGCAGGTCGGGCTGTCGCGGCCCGGCGATTACGGTGCCGACGTCAGCCATCTCAATCTGCACAAGACGTTCTGCATTCCGCACGGCGGCGGCGGCCCCGGCATGGGCCCGATCGGCGTCAAGGCCCATCTCGCGCCATTCCTGCCGGGGCATCCCGCGACCGATGGCGGCACGCCGCGCGCGGCCGGGCCGGTGTCGGCGGCGCCGTTCGGCTCGGCGTCGATCCTGACCATTTCCTACATCTACATGCTGATGATGGGCGGCGAAGGTCTCACGCGCGCCACCGAAATTGCTGTCCTCAACGCCAACTACATCGCGGCGAGATTGGATCCGCATTTCCCGGTGCTGTACCGCAACGCCAAAGGCCGCGTCGCGCATGAATGCATCGTCGATCCGCGCCCGCTGAAAAACTCGACCGGCGTTACCGTCGACGACATCGCCAAGCGGCTGATCGATTATGGCTTCCATGCGCCGACCATGAGTTTTCCGGTGCCGGGCACGCTGATGATCGAGCCGACCGAATCCGAATCCAAGGCCGAGCTCGATCGGTTTTGCGACGCCATGATCGCGATCCGCCGCGAGATATCCGAGATCGAGAGCGGCCGGTTTAAGATCGAGGCCTCGCCATTGCGCCACGCACCGCACACCGTGCACGACATTGCCGACGATAATTGGACCCGGGCTTATGCCCGCACCGAGGGATGCTTTCCGGCGGGCAGTTCACGGACAGATAAATACTGGAGCCCGGTGGGACGGGTCGACAACGTCTACGGCGACCGGAATCTGGTTTGCTCGTGCCCGCCTGTCACTGAATATGCCGAGGCGGCGGAGTAGCCAATCGCTCGGGTTTGCAAGTCCCGCAGTTGACGGCGGCTCTTTCTCCGCACCCCTGGTTGCGGGTGATGCACCTGCGCCGGCATGCGTTCTTGTCGATCGTTGCGACGCTACCGCAAGCCTCAATGCACTCGCCGTAGTTCTGGGTACAGATGTAAAAATAATTTTGGGCGCACTTGATGCATTCGTCCGGGGCAAGCCGCTCTTGGGCGACCCCCGCATTGACCGAATTCAGAGAGAATATTGCCGCGAACGCGATGACATAGATCCGTCTCATCACGTATTACCATCCACGTTTGCTACCCCGCATGGAACGAGCTTGTTCCGGCCATCCACATTTTAGGGCGCGATCAAAACACGGCTCTCCGGGTTCCAGCGCCACAGACGGTCGTTGGTCAATTCGGTGCAACCCCACCAGCGATGAATTGGATTGTGCCGGCTAAAATCTTCGGTCCGTGCCAGAATAGCCTCGCCAAGCGGGGTGAGTTCGAGCTTGCTTTCTTTGTACCGCGCAAAACGGTCATGGTCATCGTGCATCGCTGGCGTGAACGGCCCCTCGTCGAGGCCGGACACCGCAGGTGATGGACAACGAGCCAACCCGTCCAACAGCGATCCGAGCTCCCAGTAGTCGAAGACACGGCGCTTGTTGCGTTTCCTGTAACCGGGAAAGACATCGAACGGGCGCGCGTCACCCGCCGATACCAGCTCCAGTATCCGCATTTCGGTCGCGCCAAGCCCGGTGGCATCCATCGGGAGTTCATCCAGGAGCTCCAGCACGGTCTGCCCAAGCTGCGGCAGCACGCCGAGGTCCTCATCGAGCAGATTGAACCAGCCTTGCGGTGTCGGCTCTCGATAGGCCCGCCACGCCGTGCCGGCTGATTCGAAATGATTTTTCGTAACTTCGGCAGCGGCTCGGCTCCATTTGGAAACGGCGGCTGGAAGCCTGTTGCCAATCGCGACGTTCGACTGGACCAGAGTCAAGTTCAAAGCGGTTTTGCCGTGAGGCTGGAGATAGTCCAGGAGTTGCACCAGCATCAACTGGGCATTTGGCTCCGGATCGATCCACAGTTCGACCCTCTCGCATCGTGCGCAGAGCTCGATCAGTCCGAGGCCCTTTCGACCCACCTCTCCGCGACGCCGCCGGTCGAGAAAGTCCAGCCAATAAGGGACCGCGGGATTGCGTTCCGGTGAGCGCGTGGCGAACGACTTCGCAAGCTGCGCATCAGACGGCAGTGGCCCCGAGGTAAACCGAAATCCGAAGGGAATTACGATGTCGGCGATGCCGGTTTGCGTGAGGGCTCCCGCGCCAGAGTCGCTCGTTGTCAGGATCAGACGCGTCATGTTGGTTTCTCAATAGCCAGCACAGCATGACCGCTCGGAGGCACATCGCGCGCAGGTCGTGCGCCTCGATCAGACCTATGATGGGCGCTATGTGTCCGCTCCCGTCCCACAAACGATGTTGGCATCAAGGCGCAACCAGGACCGGATTCCATCGCCACAAATGATCGTTGGTTAGCCTCGTGCCGCCCCACCAGCGATCGATCGGGTTATGGCGGCTGAAGTCTTCCTGGTGCGCGACAATCGCCTTGCCGAATTCGGTCAGCGAGAGCCGGCTTCGCCTGTAGGCCGCGTCGCGGTCGCTATAATTATCCCTGCTGATCGTGCGTAGCTCATCGTCAAGGCCCGCCACAGCCGGTGCCGGACCGTGGGCGAGCCCTTCGAGCAGAGAGCCCATTTCCATTTCGCCGAAGACGCGACGCTGGCGAAGCCCCTCGAGATAGAAGAGCCCATTGGTGAGCGAGTAACCCTTGCAATCAACTCGAGCAGCCGTATTTCCGTCGCGCCAAGCCCCGTCGAAGCTGAGGGCAGCTCTTCGAGCAGGTCAAGCAAGGCCGGCTTGAACAATGGCAAGGCATTCAAATCCCGGCGGAGCAGATTGAAGCAGGCTTCCGGTGTCATCGCCCGATACGCCTGCCAAGCCAGGCTTGCCGTCTCAAACTCGTCCCCGGTGACCGGGACCGCCAGCATCTTCCACCGGCCAAGCTCCTCCGTGTTTGCCCTGATGAGTTCGTAGTCAACAAGGCGCAACCTCAATCTGGCTGCCATTTCCGGATGAGAGCTGAAATAATCGAGCAGCCAAATCAGTTGCAATTGGTCATTCGGGCGCGTGTCAAACCATAACTCGACGGTTTCGTATTGCTGGCAGAATTCGACTAGCCCGCGATCTTTCCGGCCCTTGTCGCCCTGGCGCCACAAACCGCCGAAATCCGACCAGTGAGCGCCCGGGCCATGCTTGTCCGATCGCGCCGCGAGATAGGCTGCGAGCACGTCTGGAGCCGGCAACGCTCCCCATACGAAGCGAAAGCAGAAAACAATTGCGAGGTCAGCAAGGTCCGAACGCATCAATTGCGTGCCGGAATCGCCCGTCAGGATCAGAGGCTTCATGGCCCTCACCGGCTAGACGCAAAACAAAACGGGCGCCGAGGACGTCGGCAACTCAACGTCCTCAGCGCCCGCCACTGGAATAACCTCACTCCTCCGCCGGCTCCTCGCCTTCGGCGTCGCGCTCGGCGGTGCCGGCCAGGATCTGCTCGGCGATCAGGCCGGAGTTTTGCCGGATCGCGGCCTCGATCTTGGCGGTCATGTCGGGATTGGCCTTGAGGAAGGCTTTGGAGTTCTCGCGGCCCTGCCCCAGGCGCTGGCTGTCATAGGAGAACCAGGCGCCGGATTTCTCGACGATGCCGGCCTTGACGCCGAGATCGAGAATCTCGCCCATCTTGGAGACGCCCTCGCCATACATGATGTCGAATTCGACCTGCTTGAACGGCGGCGCCAGCTTGTTCTTCACCACCTTCACCCGCGTGGTGTTGCCGATCACCTCGTCGCGCTCCTTGATCGCGCCGATGCGGCGGATGTCGAGGCGGACGGAGGCATAGAATTTGAGCGCGTTGCCGCCGGTGGTGGTTTCCGGCGAGCCGTACATCACGCCGATCTTCATGCGAATCTGGTTGATGAAGATCACCATGGTGTTGGATTTGTTGATCGAGGCGGTGAGCTTGCGCAGCGCCTGGCTCATCAATCGGGCTTGGAGCCCGGGCAATGCATCGCCCATCTCGCCTTCGAGTTCGGCCTTCGGCACCAACGCTGCGACCGAATCGACCACCAGCACGTCGACCGCGCCGGAGCGCACCAAGGTATCGCAGATTTCCAGCGCCTGCTCGCCGGTGTCGGGCTGCGAGATCAGGAGCTCGTCGATATTGACGCCGAGCTTGCGCGCATAGACCGGATCGAGCGCGTGTTCGGCGTCGATGAAGGCGCAGATGCCGCCCTTCTTCTGGCCCTCGGCGACGGTGTGCAGCGCCAGCGTGGTTTTGCCCGAGGATTCCGGCCCGTAGATTTCAACCACCCGCCCCCTCGGCAGACCGCCGACGCCAAGCGCAATATCGAGTCCGAGCGAGCCCGAGGAGATGGTCTCGATATCCATCGAGCGGTCGTTCTTGCCGAGCCGCATCACCGAGCCCTTGCCGAACTGGCGCTCGATCTGGGAAAGCGCGGCGGACAGGGCCTTGGTCTTGTCCATGGAGGATCCTTCGACGATACGCAGGGCGGTAGCAGCAGACATAGGACGTGCTCCTTATGGCGGGGATTCGCCTGTGGGACAAACCGTCGGCGAAGCGGGGCCGGTGATGTGAAAACAGCGTACCCTATTTGTTCCAGGTTCGCAATATGTTCTTTTTGTTGTCCTGGTATTGGCCTGTTTTAAGGCTCAGTGGCCTACTTTGAATCGGTCAGTGGCCTAATTTGAAACCTTGGATACCGCCAGCGCCGCTCGGGCGGCGCAGATTCAATGCCGGCGCAACCAGACTTCGAAAGCTGCCCACGCAATGACAGCAATTGTCATAAAGATGAGAAAGGTCTCCCCCGAAATATCCATGCGAGATACGGCTCCAGGTATGTCAAGTGTAACATCGCCGTGGGTTTGCGCCATTGCGCAGAGGCAGGGTACTGGCCTGTTTCCGAGGCCAGTGGCCTAGTTTGTTTTCCACAGTGGCCTAATTTGAAATTGACGGGATTTGGAACGGGCGGCAAAATTGTTGCATGGGTCAGGCTGAACGACCAACTTGTCCCGAATGCGGGACACCTTTGGTTTTAGCGCTACCTCCCGGTGGGAAGGGAAAGCGCAGGATGCAGTGTTTGGACTGCACCCGCCTCGACCCCATGAAAAGCCCTGAGGCAATAGGCTGGCTTGCCGGGGAGCTAGGTAAAACTGGACTACGCAAGACAGAGTAAGGCCGCCTGAGTTGGCTGCAAGCGTTCGATTTCCTTCACACCGATCTTGCCGGTCACGATCAGGCGGAAGCTTGCTTCTTTTGCCAGAAGGCCAGTCGTTAATTCCGCCTCAGTTGGCGGCCTCTTTCATCTAACTAGGACAGCACCTGCTGCCCGGGTATTGGCCTGTTTTAACCCCTAGTGGCCCAAGTTGAATTTCGCACTGATCTGTTTTGGTTGGAACGAAGTCAAGCTGCACTACGTAGTCCGCTTTATGAAGGACGTGTGGAACGAAACGCTACGGTGTCCAACTTGCCTCAAGACTGGCGTGGCTAGTCTGTCCCAGGACAACGGCAACACGCCAATCATTCAGCTAGTCCCCGATGGCTTCAAGGTCGTTGATACCGAGCATGGCCCTGACTTCCGGTGCGCGGACTGCGACGTAGCTGTAAAACTATAGAAGCTTGAAAGCTGGTCGGCGTAGTTCCGAAGTTTAAGCCAAACGTTTAGTGGCCTACTTTGGAACCGCGAGTGGCCTATTTCGGCCACTACCGTTGTCCCGGGTTATCCATTAGTGGCCTGTTTTGGATCTGCGAGTGGCGCCGCTTCAGCTATTCGGCAATCGGGTGGCTCGCCTAAGCTGAACTCCTATCCTGTTTCAAACACATAGGAGCATGACATGCGCAAATTTCATTCTATCGCCGCCCTGTGAGGGGACGGCCTCCGGCCCGAACTACAAGCGCTGTTTGACCGACTGACGATCGATCCGCGCTCCGAACTGTTCGTCCGCCCTGACGACATGACTCAGTCCGGCCCCGATCCGGTGTCGGAGACCGAAGCCATCATACCGGTTGCTCCAAAGCGAGTGGCCTAATTCAATTCTGCGAGTGGCCTATTTCGTCCAGTCCTTGCTAATGGCCTGTCGGCCAGCACCTTGCCGCCGCCTCAGTCGGCGATCGCTTTTGGATTTCGATTTCGGACGCCCCCGATCGACAAGTTGGTCGGGCATGTCCCCGAAATTGCGAGGCCAGACCGCAGAGTAATGGTGGCCCTGAGTTGACTCCGCGAGTGACCCCAAAGGAAACGGCCCCAGCGGGGGGAAGCTGAGGCCGCCTTGGTTCCGGGTACCCATGCCGGGGGCGGCCCGGCACTATCGGTTAATGTCAGCTGCTCCTGGATGTTCCCCCAATGTTAGGTGGTCTACTTTGGAACGGCGGACGGTCCTTCAGGTACCAAGAAAAAAGCCGCCCGGGCGTTACGCCGGACGGCTTTCTCATGCGACTGCCGGCCCGGCACTGCTCCGGTTCCGCCGCATCTGTGCCTAATCCTGATGCAACTTGGTTAACGCGAAGTTAACGCTCCCGTTCCGGGAGTGGTCTGTTTTCGAAATAGCGGACGGCTCATTTCGGCCAGTGCCGCTGCGGGCTTTTGTAAGAGTTCTAATCCGCGAGGGTAAACTCAATTGGTAGCGTTGATGGAACGAATTCCGCGCTGCAGCGTCGTGTGGTTGGGGCGGGCAACAATGGGGAAACGCAGTGATTAGTAAGCGTTATCTCGTGCGCCAGGCGCGCGCACTTATCAGTTTTGCCAAATCGACCCACAATCCCGAACTAGCCGCCGTCCTGGTCGAGAGGGCGGCCGATCTCAAGGATCAGATCGACGGAAAAATGCCGACGCCTGATCCTGATCCGCAGGCTCCGGACGTTGAGCCTTCTCCCAATTGAAGAAATAGGCCGCCCTATTTGGCGGCCTCTTTCATTCAGGCGGCACGTGTTCGCGCGACACAATCCCATCCCAAGCTTTGCAAATCTCAACCGCGCGGGCCTGTTGCCGACTGGGCCAGCGGCCTGGTTTAGATCGGCCACTGGCCCAGGGAGAGTGCCACCCATCCTGTTCCCACCTGCGAGGTTAACGGTACCCTAATTTGTTTGCTGTAAGCCGCATTTCAGCTCTTGTTTGCGAATGGTCTCGACACCTCGCAATCCAAGTGCCACCTCAGGTGCCCCTATGGATGAGCATCGAGTTGCTGCGCGTCATCGCGTCTTGAAGGCCGGGACGATCTCGTTCGGCGGCGACGGGATAGACTGCACCGTTCGCAACCTTTCGGAGACCGGGGCGGCGCTCGAAGTCATAACCCCGCTTTTCATTCCCGATCGTTTCACGCTGATCATCCCGACCGATCAATTGAGGCGGCCCTGCCACATCGTCTGGCGCAAGGAAAAACGAATGGGCGTGGCGTTTGACTAAAGGCGGTGCCGGCTGGCAGCCTCTTGAGCTACGCTGGTGGCGCGCCGCGCAACTGCCATGATCCGCCAGACATTTTTTGGCAACACCTGAACCACCGTCAGCCCTTCGGCGTCAAAGCACCGATCTTCGCTTTCATGAGCACACGGGTCATGACGTCGTCGCTGGATTGGTGGGGCTTGATTCCGTGTTTGGGATTGGTCTGGATCGTCGCCTGTTTGACCCAGCTGGCCAGGTTTGCATATGCCGAAATCAACGGCCGCTTGCCGCCGCGCCCGTTCCTGTTGTTCGCGGTGGAATGCTTAAGCGACGGAATCGTATGGATGATCGCCGTCATCGCCAACGAGGCCCATTCCCGCGGCCTAATATCGTTCGCCGCGCTTGTCGTCGGGATGATTCTGACCGCCGCAGCGACCTATCTCATTGCCAAATGGACGATATCTTGAAGCGAAGCGGTTCTGGCCAGCCCTTGTATTTTCGCGCAAAAGTGTATACATGTCCAACATTCGATTAGCCGCTGTGCCTTGTTGAATGCGCCTGCGGGCTCCTTTTCTTCCAGAAACATCGTCAAAATTGAATTTGGTCGCGTGATGGTCACGCGAGTTTTGCGCATGTGCGCTTTGGAGAAGAGATATGCCGACAGGTACAGTAAAATGGTTCAACGGCCAGAAGGGCTTTGGCTTCATTCAGCCGAATGACGGCGGCAACGATGTGTTCGTGCACATCAGTGCGGTCGAACGGGCTGGGCTCACGGGCCTCGCCGAAGGCCAAAAGGTTTCGTTCGAAATCAAGGCCGACAAGATGCGGGGCAAGTCCAGCGCGGAAAACCTGTCGCTGGCTTGACCCTCTCGCGCCGTTCCACGGATGTACTGGAACGGCGTTGCTGCCCGCTCGATCCCTCAAAAAGGTTGAGCGGGCTCGTTGAGACAGGGGGCGAGGCAGCAGATCGGGAAGGCAAATGGCGGGCAAGAAATCAGACGATCCATCGGCCGAAAGCATCGCCAAAGCCAATCGGCGACGTCTTGCTTTCGAGGAAGGGGTTCGCGCGATGGCCGATGTCGAGCGCGAAGCCGTCGCCGTGCGCAAGAACATGGAACGCTTGCGCGCCTTGCGGGTAGCCAAGGAAGCCGAGGCGGTCCGAACCGAAGCCACCGCCGGAAACACCGCGGCAAAGACCAAGCGCAAGAAGCGCATTTCAACGTGAGATCGGCTGCTCTAGCTTGCGCCGCGAGGGCCGATCCTCAAATCCGTGGCGGCCTATCTGCGAACCGGGCATCACCCATCGCATGAGATGATCCTGGAACGTCCGCGATCACAACTTCTCAAGGGCTGCACGCTCCGTCTTGGAACGGTCGCGCTATCGGCGCATATTCTTGCACCATGAGAAAGGGCGACGTCATCTGTCCTGAATGTGGTGCAGGCTTCCGCCGCATCGAGCTTGGTTCCCGGCGTGGAACGGTGGGCGAGTTTCGCTGCCCGCTATGCGACCATCTGCTGGAAGCGTTGGACGGCTCCAAGGAAGTCGCCTATCGGCTGACGGTCGCGCCGGAAAAGATATTCGAATAGTATTAGACGATTTTTTTATCCACGCGCGCAGGGTGAAACTTGCTTGGCAATCGCCGAGTCAAAAATTCTCCAATCGCGCTGACCTTTGGAATGGACGGACGCATCGGCTGGCCTCATGTTGAACGCATGGGACGGGAGTATCCGACGGTCAGTTGCCCGCGTTGCGGTCGTGTGGTGAAGCTTGCGCAGCTGCCGGCTGCGGGTGGGGCCCACGACCACCAATGCTTTGGTTGCGAGAAATTCGATCCGTTGAAATCCGAGCTGGTGACGGGCTGGCTGAACGGTGAATTGGGCCGCCCCAAGCGGACCTTCGGGTCAAGCCCGACCGCGGGTTCTCTCCCGATTGCGGAAGACGTCAAGTGAACGCGCAGACGGCCTGATTGAATCAACCGCCATCCGGCTTAGTCGGCGCTCGGCAGGCGGCGCATGGTAAATTCGATGACGCCGCCGGGCAGCTCGCGCCAGCTTTCGACGGCGCTCATGTAGCCGGCCTTGGGATAACGGGTCAGGAAATCGCGGGCCTTTGCCCTCGCCTCGTCGCGCGGCAGCGTAAAGGTCTCGCGCAGATAGCCGTCATCCAGCTTACGCCGCGCGCCAGGCCGGCGAGCGGCCATCCGGTCGGCGAGGTCGCGCGGGCGCGAAGGCATGTCGCAACTCCGGTACACATGACGACACGACCCATATAGGGATCGCGGAAGCCAATCCTGAGTCCCTGCGGTTTCTCCGGCAGCAGTGCCACCGGAATTCGATCCGCGTCTGGCCGGGCGTCAGTTCGGGTTGTTGCCCGCCTTGGCCTTTGGCTTGGCCGAAGCGGTCGCCTTGGCAGCCGGTGTCTTCGGCGCGTCCGGGCTGCGCACGCCGCCCCACGGATCGGAAGAGACCTTGGCCTCCGGTATCTTCTTCAGCGATTCCTTGTAGGCCTTGTCCTTGGCCTCGTCGGCTTCCTTTTCTTCAGGCGTCTTGGAGGGCTGATCCGCCAGCAGATTGATGTTGGGCAATTGCTGCGCGCGGGCAGGTCCGGTCAGCCCGCCCAGGAACAGACCTGCCAGGAACGCAAATATCGCCGCTACGCCAAGAACTCTCATCGGATGCTCCCCGCATTTTCGTCGCAATCTACCACCGGACGGCCCGCGAGGCCAAGCACACCCCGCTTGCCGCCTAAAACTGGTCCGACTTGCAGGAATTCGGCGACCGGATCCAGTCGTCCCAGATCGGGCCGCATTTGGTGCAGCCGCTGAGCGCAAGGCCCATAGCGACCAGGCTGACAATGATGACGGACCGGCGAAACATGACGACCCTATCCACTCGAGCGACAGCATAGGCCCGCAAGTCGGGCATTTTCAAGCCGGCCGGTTGCGTTCAGAATGCGTCGCGAAATCGTTATGGGACGGGGGCTACCTCAAGATGCAACAGCCAACTGCCGCCGAGTTCGGCATCGAGGAAGCGCGACGCGTGCTCGGTGACGTGTTCGCACCCTGGGTAACTGATCTCAACCTGTCGATCGAAGCGATCGACTACGAACCGCCACCGGGCACAGCGTCCGACTGGCAGCCAGGCGCGATATTGCGCATGCCGTTCGCCAAACGGCTGTGCCGTAACGGCGGCATGGTCTGCGGCCAGGCCCTGATGGCGTTTGCCGACACCGCCATGGTGATCGCAAATCTGGCCGCGAACCGCAGCTACCGGCCGATGACCACCGTCGATCAGACCACGCATTTCATGCGCGCGGTGATGTCGTCGGACGTGCTCGCCGAGGCGCGGGTGGTTCGCCGCGGTCGCACCATGAGCTTCGGCCGGGTCACGCTCTCAAGCGCTGCCGACAACAAGCCGGTGGCAATGGTCTCGAGCGCTTTCGCGATGCTGTCATAGTGTGTTTTCAAACGGCCGCCACCACAAACCGGGAGGCGACAGGTGACGTGGTCAATAGCCGCCTCTTCGGCCCGGCATGCCGCCGCCCCTCTCGCCTCCGCCAAATCCTCCGCCAATGCCAATGCCGATGCCAATCGACGGCCCGGGCTCGTAAATATCGGGCGGCGGCGGGCGGCGATAGACCACGACGTCATCGTCGGGGCCGCGCGCCCGCTTTGGCGGCTGCTTGTCGGCGCGCTTGGGCGGACCGGAATCCTTGGACTTGGGTACATCGACCTTCTTCACGGGCGACGGCAGCGCGTTGCACGGACAGGTCGGCCCCGGCAGAGAAATATTGGTCGGGCTGATCGGGTTCGACGGCACCGACCCGGACCCGCCGGATGCACCGCCCACGACGGCGGCCACGGCGGTTGCGATGTTGAGCCGGTTGCGCAGCCGCTCTTCCAGCTTGCGCGCGGTCGCGGCCAGATCGCTGTCGGGATATTGCGCGAGGAACGTGCGATAGCCCGCCGCGGTGTTGGTGATCACGGCGATATTCCACGCCACCATGCGGCGATGGCGATCGAGCCATTCGCGCGCCTGCGGACCGAACGGCGGCTGCGTGTACAAAGCGACGAACGCCTCATAGGCTTCCTCGCTGCCGTCGCCGACGATCATTTCATTGGCAACCTCGACGGGCTTGCCCTGCAACTGGCGCGTCCAGTCGTCCACCTTGCGTTTGGTCGCAACCGGCCTCGGACCGGCTGCGGCCGACCCTACGAGAAAACTGAAATCCTCGGTCAGCGATGAGCTATCCCACGGCGTCTGTCGCCCGTCGGTCGCCCGGTTGACCGAGAGGCGGACGCGCTTGAGGGTTTCTTCGATCGGAAGCCCCGGCTGCCTGGCCGCCGCCAGCAGCGCCGTCGTGTATGGACTGTCGCTGCCGTTGCCGTCCTCGGCTTCCGCACCCGGCGAGGTCGAAAACGACACGAAGGTGCCGGGCGAGCCGGTCTTGGCGTCGATGATGGCAAGCCCATGGCCCGCGGTCTTGTTGATCCCGGGGAATGGATTGTTGCGGCAGGCGTCGAGCAGCAGGATCCGCATCTTGCTGGGCACCGAGGTCAGCGTGTTCAGGATATCGTTGAGGCGCACCGCCTGAATGGGAATATCGGCTTCACGCTTCACGTCGATGTCGACAGGAACGAGATAATTCTCGCCGTCGATCTGCAGGCCGTGGCCGGCATAAAACACCAGGGCAACGGTATCGGGACCCTTGGTCGCCAACTGCCCCGCGAATTCGCTGACCTTTTGGCGCAACTGGTCCTGCGATAGATCGGATGCCGCCAACACCTCAAAACCGGAATCGGACAGCAATTGCGTCATCGCCCTGGCGTCGTTCGCCGGATTGGGCAGTGCAGGAACCGAACGATAGGCCGATTGACCGATCACCAGCGCGAGGCGGTTTTCGGCCAGCGCCGGATAGCCACTAAGCAGGATGATGGCGGCGACCAGCAAATGAAGAAGCGAGCGGCGAGACATCGGGCGTCCTCCCGGCAATGCGCAACAGCATGACCCGAAAAGAGGGGTATCGGTTTTCCCTCGCGACAACGCGTAACGCGTTGGCGTGGAGATCATGCTCAAACCGATTGGTCACCCGGCTTCAAGGCAAGGTTCAAGCCGGCGGCGTTCAGCGGCGAATTTGTCGCGAAGTGAAATTCCGGCCGCTAGCCGCCTACTTGGGTTGCTTCGCCGTACCGGCGGGCCGCGCGACGCCCCAAGGGTCGTATTTTTCCTTGGACTCCGGAATGCGCTCGAGCGCGGCCTTGTAGGCCTTGTCGTCCACCTGCGGCTTCTTCTGTTCGGGTTTGTTGTCGTCGCTATGCCGCAGCTTGCCTTGCGCTTGCGCGGACGTCGCCAGCAACGCCAGCACACCGAGTGCCACCGCGAAGGTCTTCATTGGTTTTTCCCCTCCCAGACCGGTCTGTCCGCCAACCTATCCCGTGGGCAGACGACGGCAAACCCCAAAAAAGCTCTCCCCGGCTGCACATCAGCAATTATTGATCATCCGCGAGGTGCGTGGATCCGCGGCAATGCTTAATCTTGGGTGAAGGGGATAGGTTCGCACCATGCGGGGAACCGTCGTCGGTTTGGTGCTGTTGGCGGCCACCGCGCTTTCGGCTTGCGGGATTGCCGATAGCCGTTCGCCGGTCCCGGAATTCATGCGGGCCAAGGAGAGCGAACCGCCCCCATCCGACCCACCGCCCAACGTCAAGCAGATGCTCCGCGAAAAGCTTGATTCGGTGTTCACCGCGGCGTCCAACCCGGCCGAGGTTGAGGTATCGCCGCCGCGTCGCGACCTCCACGGACAGGACTGGACGGCCTGCGTCAGGGCATTGCAGCTTACTTCCGCGAACGGCAGGCCTTTGGGCGCGCAAACCTACCGCATCACGATCTCCGGCGGCGTCATCATCGACCGCCGGCGCGTTGATGCCGACGACGCCTGCGCATCCGAAAGCTACGAGCCGATCTAAAGCACGATCCGGAAAAGCATGCCCTCCGGCTTGACCCGAGGGTGGCTACCGGGTTTTCCCTCGCGACAAACGCGGAACGCGTTTGCGCGGAGATCATGCCCAAACAAGGAGCTGGAGCGGGATGACGATTGGAAGAAAGGTTATCACGCTCCAGCGTCGCTCGAGGGGTCAATAACCC
This sequence comes from Alphaproteobacteria bacterium, assembly GCA_005884765.1. Taxonomy (GTDB): domain Bacteria; phylum Pseudomonadota; class Alphaproteobacteria; order Rhizobiales; family Xanthobacteraceae; genus Bradyrhizobium. The sequence goes on along the minus strand of VAZV01000186.1, from coordinate 19,377 downwards.
GTTAACATTATCGTTCAAATCGCAGCGCGTCGCCAACCGTATTTTCCAAGCTTTGCGCTAGCGTGATTGCCTTCGCCAGGGGGAAATGGACGTGGCCGATACTGCTGAGCCAGCGATGGTTCGTCGCGCATTGATGCGCGATGTCGCGGCTCGGCGCGCCCATGCGGCGGACACCGATCCCCTCATGCGACTAACTGCGATCGGCACGAACCTGTGGCGGGACTTAAGCGCGCGCGCCAGCGAGCCGAACGCCTACTATCTGCCGGAGTGGGAATTGGCGGTGGACGCTTCGGCGAGCGGCCACGCCGGCGCTTCGATGCTTTCCGCATGGAACGATGCCGGGCTGATCGGCCTGATGCCGGTCGTCTCGATGTCACGCGCTTACAAAATCCCCCTGCCCGCTTTGGTGAGCGCGCATCCCTACGGCACGCTGTGCACACCGCCGCTCGATCGCGACACGGCCATCGACGCCGTCAGCCAATTGACCCTTAAGGCGAGAAAGGCCGGCGCCCGCGCGCTGATCTTGCGCGACATGTCGCTGAGCGGCCCTGCGATGAAGGCCTTCACCGAGAGCCTCAGGCGCGAGGACCTGCGTCCGCGCGTGTTGCAATCCTACGCCGCCAGCGCCATCGGCTCGCCGAAAACGGCGCTGTCAGCTTCGACGCGGCACGGTCGCCGGACGAGGTCGCGGCCGCGATCGAGATCTTCATGAAGCTTGAAGCCGGCGGCTGGAAGGGCAAGCGCGGCACGGCGCTCGTGCAGGATGAAGGCGATGCCGCTTTTATCCGTCGCGCGACGAGAGCGCTTGCCGAGACCGGCCAATACGAGATCGTGACATTGCGCGCCGGCGACACGCCAATCGCTGCGGCCATCGTGCTGCGGCATCAGGATCGCGCGTTCTATTTCAAACTCGGCGTTGATGAGCGCTTTGCAAAATTCTCCCCGGGCGTGCAGTTGACGCTCGATCTCACCCGGCATCTCTGCGCCGATCCGATGATCGCGTCGGCGGATTCCACCGCAAGCCCCGACCACCCCATGATCAATCCGATCTGGCGCGGCCGCTTTGCGATTGGTGACGTGCTCATTCCCCTGGGCAACAACGATCCCGCGCTGGCGTTGATCCATGCGGCCTTGGTCTCCCGGCAGTTTGCGCTCGACCTGGCGCGTCGCAGTACCCGCTTGCTCCGCGCGTGGAGGCACGGGCGCTGAACGAGCGCACATCATTGTTTGAAGAAGACTAGAGCTCGTCGTCTGAGATTTCTGCGAGCTTCACCAGATGCCGCAGCAGGCCGACCTTCAACGGCTTGTTGCCGTGGATCGGAACCGAGAGCCGCACGACGCTGCCGCTCTTGCCGTAAATATGATGGCTGCCACTGACACGAAGCAATGTCCAACCGCGCCGCTCGACAATCCGGGCGAAGTCGCGGCCGGATAACGATTTCACACAGGTAGCTCCAGCATCCGTTCGGTGCCACCGGGTTCAGGTGGGGCGACTTCAATCGAGAGACACCCTTCAATTGCTTCATGAAGGTTTTGCATGAGTTCGTCCATGCTGTCGCCTTGGCTAACGCAGCCGGGAATGGCGGGGACCTCGGCCCAGAAGCCGCCCTCCTCCGCCTCATGCACGACAATCTTGATCTTCATCCTTACCTCCAACCCGATAGTCGCGTAAGGCTCCAGCAAATTCAAGTCCACCGGCGAGACCCTACTCCGCCGCCTCTGCGTTGATCTCCGCCGATACCTGGCGGATGGCGCGGGCGAGCTGGTCGGCCGGCTGCGCGCCCGACACCGCGTATTTCTGCGCGAACACAAACGTCGGCACGCCCGAAATGCCTTTGTCGGAGGCTTCCTGCGCCTGGCCCGAGATCAGTGCGACGTCCTCGTCGGTCGCAAGACGGCGGCGCACCTCGTCGGCATCTAACCCGCAATCGGCCGCCGCCTGCACCAGCACCTCGATGTCGGTGAGATCGCCGCCATCGCGGAAATACAATTCCATCAAACGCTGTTTCATTTCGGCCGCCTTGCCCTGCGCTTCCGCCCAATGGATCAGCCGGTGGCAATCGATGGTGTTGGGCTGGCGCTTGACCAGATCAGGCCGGTACGACAGTCCCTCTTCGCCCGCCGCGGCAACGACGCGTCCAGCAATGCCCTTGTAAGCCTCGACCGAGCCGAACTTCGCGGTCAGATATTCATCACGGCCGATACCCTCGCGCGGCACCCACGAATTGAGGAAAAACGGCCTGAAGTGCAGCTCCACGGGAACGTCCGGCACCAACGCCAGCGCGTTCTCGATCCTCTTCTTGCCGATGTAGCACCAGGGGCACACGACGTCGGAGACGACATCGATCTTGAGCGGTTTCAGGGCGGCCATCGGCGTATTCTCCGGGAACGATGATCCCAAGATAAGCCCAGCGGCACACGAAACAAGCGCGCTAGTCGAGGTTTGCCGCGATCGCCCGCATCCGCTCGGCGGTCAGATCATCGGCCGGAAAGAACGTTTCCAGCGCCAGTTCCGAGGTCGTGATGTCGACGGGCGTGCCGAACACCATCGTGGTGGAGAAAAAGCTTAAGATCTCGCCGTGGTGGCGCATCTTGAAGGGGATCGCGACGTTGTCGGATGACAATGGCGCGGAGCGCGCCGGGATCGGATAGGCCTTGAGGTCGGAATAGAGTTTGATCAGCTCGGGGTCAGCGGTGGTCTCGCACTGCCGATGCAGCCGCTCCAGGAGATGCCCGCACCATTCGGCGAGATTGACGGTGCGCGACGCCAGTCCTTCGGGATGAAAGCTCAGCCGCAGCACATTGAAGGGCTGCCCGAGCAGGCGCTCGGGGACGCCCTCGAGCAGCGGCGCCACCATACGGTTGGCGGACACCAGGTTCCAATGGCGGTCGACCGCGAGGGCTGGATTGGGCTCGTGCGCTTTGAGCACAAGATCGATCGCCCGCCGTACTGGTTTCAGCGCGGGGTCGTCGAGCGAACGCTGCGGAAACGCCGGCGCGAACCCCGCTGCGACCAGCAGCACGTTGCGCTCGCGCAAGGGCACGTCCAGTCGCTCCGCGAGTTTTAGGACCATCTCGCGCGACGGCGAAGCACGGCCGGTTTCCACGAAGCTTAAGTGGCGCGCCGATATCTCGGCATCGCCGGCGAGATCGAGCTGGCTCAAATGGCGGCGCTGCCGCCACTCGCGCAGGTGGTCGCCGATATGGACCGGACGAGCGCGGTCGTCTCTGGCGGTGGAGGTCTGCAGGTTCATGGTCGAAAATCTATCATGCGCTGTTCACGCCTTCCATTACCTCCGACGTAATCGAATTGCGTATCAGACGGGGTCATCTTCGAAGGTCACAGGAGATGACTATGAGCACGCCTTCCCGCTTCCCACGCCCTGCCGTCGGCGCCTTTGCCTGGTTGCTCAACTTGGCGACCTGGCTTTTGGCCCGCTGCCTCAACATGCCCGAACCGCTGGTGCACGACACAGGTTTCCTCGTGTTCGCGCATGTTCAGGCGGTCGAGAACAGCGTCGGCAGGGTGCTGTGCCCGATCCGCTTGTGGCGTCGGCTCCGAGCCTGGTTCCGCCGAGCCGTCATCCAACCCGCAAACGTGAGGAGAGGCTCGTCGTGGTCCATCTAGCCATTCGTGCGTGGCGCTCCTTGTCACAAGTCTGACAAGGAACAAGCGATGATCGCCGGACATGATAGGATCGAGCTGCAACACTGATAGGCAAAATGGTCTGCTGCTTTGCAAGCTGCCGACATCTGATCGTCGTTCGAAGGAAAAAATCCAATCCGGGTGAATGGTGATGCGCGAAATGCGTTCGAGTGCGATAGCCGTGCTTAGCGGTGTGTTGGTGAGCCTTGCGGCCACATTGGCTCACGCTGGAGCCGAGCCAGCTTCTCCGGCTAAGGTCGAGGAAACCAAGGAAGAGGCAAAAGCTCCAGAGCCGCCCGCCCCGGCGGCCCGACAGAATTCTGCCGAACGATCTGGCATCCGGGCGCTGATTGAGCAGGAGACGCTCAAAACCGATTTACCGGCGGATATTGCAGAGGCGGTGGTGTTCGTCGAAAGCAGCTATGATGCCTCGACGATCGGCCGCGTCGGCGAGATCGGTTTGATGCAAGTGAGGCCGGGAACGGCGGCCATGCTCGGCTTCACGGGAAGCACGGCAGAACTGGCAAAACCCGAAATCAACATTCATTACGGCGTGATCTATCTCAGTCAGGCGTGGCGCCTCGCCGCAGGCGATCTCTGCCGGGCCTTGATGAAATATCGAGCTGGTCATGGCGAGGAGGTCATGTCTCCGCTCTCCGGCACGTACTGCACTCGTGCGCGCTCGCATCTCGTCGCCATGGGCTCACCTTACAGCGGGCCAGGACCATGGCCGGCCGGTGCGGCGAAGAGCCCATCGAAAACGGCCGCAGCTGAGACAGCCGCGACGACCAACACGCCGTCGGCTCTTGAGCTTATCCGGCCAACCGATGTCTATGCGAGATACCGGCAGGGAACTCCCGCCGCGAGCCGCGCCTTCTGGGCAGCCCATGAGGCGCGAATACATGCCATCACCGCCGCGATCGAAACCAAATGGCGGAACATTGCATCGCGTTGACGGATCTGTTCGCGCAGCGGGTAACTTTGGTTTCGTGGGGATCAAATCTTTTCTGATCCGATCATGCTGCCCGGATAGCGTTGCTTGGTTGCGGAAGGGAGGCGGCGCGCCATGTCAGCGCAGATCAGCGGCACCGAAGGCTACACCGAGGAGGCCGAAGAGCTCTTCAGGCGCTATGAGAGCATTCCGGCCTCGGAAAATCACAGGCACGTGCGGCATTTGCTGCCGGATAGGCCGTCCAGCGTTCTCGATATCGGGTCCGGGACCGGACGCGATGCGGCCTGGTTCGCATCGATGGGCCATCGCGTCGTCGCGGTCGAGCCGACGGACGCAATGCGGCTGCCGGCGATGGCCCTGCATCCGTCGCCGCAGATCGAATGGATCAACGACAGCCTGGCCGACCTCGCGAGCCTACGCGCGCGAAATTCGACATTTGACGTCGTCATGCTGACGGCGGTCTGGATGCATTTCGACGAGAGCCAGCGCCGCCGGGCGATGCCGAACCTCGCCTTGCTGTTGGGGCCTGGCGGCATGATGATTATGAAGATCAGGCACGGACCGGTCCCGCAGGGACGGCGCATGTTCGAAATATCGGCCGAAGAAACAATCGCGCTGGCACGAATGCAAGGCCTGCATCCGGTATTGCAATTACGCACCGAATCCAGCCAGGAACGAAATCGTGCCGCTGGCGTCGACTGGACTACGCTGGGATTTGTGAAGTCGAAGGGCTCGCCGGGCTAGGCCGCCATCTGATTTGGGTCAGGCGATACCGCAAGGGTTTGAGGCTTGGTGGCAGCCGGCTTGTTTCGAGCGACCTTTGAACGGCTCTTGCCGTTGAGGTGTTCGCCGTTGGCCTTGACGCCATTCAACTTCAGCTTTTGCTTTTCTTTCAGTTTTTCCTGAACCTTCTTTTCTTGAACCTTCTTTTCTTGACCCTTCTTTTCTTGGGCCTTGGCGAGCTTCTCCGCCTTCTTCAGCGACTTGCGCTCCGCCTTGACTTTCAGCCGCCGCCGTTCGGCCCGCGCCTCGGCGCGTTTCTTGTTGCGCTTCTTCTCGCAGGCCTCGCATTTGCAGCCGATCGGCTTCAGATAGGCTTTGAAGTAATCGGTGCCGTAATCGTAGTTGATCTCTTCGCCCGGCTCGATGTTCTTGATGGCGCGGATAAAAACCTTGCGCTTGCGGGGTTTGACATCGGATTCCGCGTTGGGCTTACAGGCATGATTGATGTAACGGGCGATGTTCTCGCGCACCGAGCCGTCGATGGTCCAGCGGCCGTTGAGCTCGAACAGGTACTTATTCTCGATCGCGTCGTCCTTTTTCTTCCGGGAATCCAATAGCGGACCAAAATAGCGGACGATTTTGGTGCCCTTCTTGATCGGTTTGGTGGCGAAGAGGCCAAGTCCGGTGCGGGAGCGGCCGATGCGGTAGGGCTTATGCTTGGAAATGGCAGGCATGACGTGGAGTGATACTCGAACGAAGGCTGAAAGCGAAGATGATGTTCTAAAACGTTTCAGCGCCAATGTCAGGTGTTTCGCGCGTTAGCGCCTGAACCTTCCCCAGATTGCGCAAGTCGAACGCTTGTGAAGTTCATCCGTTCCCTGATGAAACGAGCCCTTTTAAACTTGAGTGTCACATTCAAGGTAGCGGTAGCGGCCCTTGTCCGCCGTCACGGCAAGCCTGGTGCGGCAAGGACGGGATGCCAGGACGGGAAGAAGGTGGTCGCGCCCGCGCCGTCCCCGCGGAACTGGTGAAACGGGGTTGACACGGGAGCGGGTTAGAGCAGCATTCGGTGGGTATGCGCTCGCCAGTTCTAGACCGGGAGTGACAGATGCCCGAATTTTCTGCGGGGAAAGTGACCGATTACGCGGACGGCGACCGCAAGGTGATCGACTGCGGCGAGCAGGAAGTCGGAATCTTCAAGATCGATGGCGAATTTTTTGCCTGGCACAACCGCTGCGCCCATCGCGCCGGGCCGGTTTGCCAGGGACGCATCATGAAGCGAGTGATCGAGCCGGTCGCCGCCGACCAGACGATCCGCCGCCAGGAATACGACCCGTCCGAAACCAACATCGTGTGTCCGTGGCACGGTTATGAATACAGCATCAAGACGGGATTCCATCAGGGCAACAGCCGCATTCGACTGCGCAAGGCGGATATCACGATCCGGGAGGGCGAGATCTATGTTCGAACCTGAAGGTAGCAGGAAAAACGATCTCTACGGCTGGATCGACGAGGCGGCCCCCAAGCTACTGCGCGCGTCGCGGGAGCTGGTTGACAACAACGAAGCCTATCGCGTTTCCGACGAAGCCGTCGCGCAGATCCTGACCGCGGCCATTCGTCTCTATGTCGCGAAATCCGACGGAGAGGAAAGAACGTTCTCGCCGATCGCGGGACAGCGGGACAGCGAAATGACCCCAACCGAGCTGTTGTCGGCGGTTTCCGAAATGCTCCGCGCGCTTCATCTCGGACCGATGGAGCTTGCGCTTTGGTATCGGCGGCGCCCGGACGAGGACACCTATTCCGCGGGAGGACGATCATGAACATCCAAGGCAGGATCGAGCCGCAATATTCGCCGATACAAGAGATCAGCGTTCACACCGATACCCGCGACATCCTCGCCCACGCCAGGCGCAACGCGATCCGCCGCGGCCTGCAGGACTGGTTCGTGTGCGACATCGACGCCCACCATGTTGAAACCGTGTCCTGGAAGGAGATCGTCACCTACATCGAGGATCCCGTCGTCCGCGACAACGCGATGCGGTTCCAGGCGGAGCGGCTCGGCGCGCCTCCCTATGGGCTCAATGGCGATCTCGGACTGCGCTACCAGTCGGTGGGTGGGCGCATCCCTCATCAGGACGGTCAGCGGGAAATCGTCGAGGAAACCGACGTCCATCGCGACGTCACCTTGACGCGCCGGGCGATGGATTCGCTTGGCATCGACAACATGGTGGTATTCCCGACGCCCATGCTTTTTCTCGGCATGCATCCGCAACCAGAAATGGAAGTGTGGCTCGGCGGCGCCTACAATCGCTGGCTCATCGATCAGATCCTGTCCGAAGACGACCGGGTCAAATCGTTGGTCTATTTGCCGTTCAACACCCCCAAAGAGGCCGAACGGACCGTCGAGGAGCTAGGCGACAAGAAAGGTGTGATCGGATTCTGCGTGACCAGCACCCGCCACAAGCCGGTGCACCACAACGACTATATGCGGCTTTATTCAATGATCGAGGCGACCGGCAAGCCGCTGGCCTTCCATGCCGGCTATCATTGGCAGGACCCTTCGCTTGCGACCGTCAACCGGTTTCTCGGCATGCACGCACTGGGATTCGTCTGGTGCAATATGGTCCATATGACGAACTGGATCCTGAACGGGATTCCCGAACGGTTCCCCCAGCTCAAGGCGCTGTGGGTTGAAAGCGGATTGGCATGGGTGCCCTTCCTGATGCAGCGGCTTGACGATCAGTACCTGATGCGCCCTTCCGAGGCTCCCCAGTTGAAGCGGATGCCTAGCGAATACATGAACCACAATTGTTTCTACACCACCCAACCCATGGAGACGACGCACCCGAAGGCGCTCGAAACCACCCTCGAAATGATCAGGGCCGAAACGCAGCTGATGTTCTCGTCCGACTGGCCGCACTACGATTTCGATTTGCCGCAGGAAATCTGCGATCTTCCTTTCCTCACCGAACAGGCCAAGCGCAACATTCTGGGTTTGAACGCGGCGAGGATATTCAATCTCGACCCGACGCCGGTGAAGAAACTGATTGCCTCGTAGTCCTTAACGGCAGCGCCGATTTCCTTCGGCCTCGGGTCATGACCCGGCCTGCCGGCCCATGGTCAGTTTAAGCATGGCCTCCAGCAGGGTTTCGACGCTGGTGCCCTTCGGCAGTCGCCGCAGGATATCGGCGAGCCGGCCGTCCAGCAGCAGCGTGGTGAAGCCGTGGACGAGCGACCAGGCGCGCGCGATCGCGGCGGCCTGTTCGAGCGACAGCGCCTCCTCGAAGATCTGCTCATGCCGGCTCGCGCCGACCGCGGCGGCAAGCCCGGCGAATGAAGCATTGGCGGCTTCATGGAGTGACGGCCGCGACATGTCCAGCCGTTCGGTCCGGAACATCAATCCGTACATGCCGGGATGGGCTTGCGCATATCCGACATAGGCTTTGGCGCCGGCCATCGACTTCTCCAGCGGCAAGGTGCCGGTGGCGCGCGCCGCCTCCATGGTGGCGTTGAACTGGCGGAAGCCGATCGCGGCGAGCTCGCTGACAAGGCCGGTGAGATCGCCGAAGTGATGGGTCGGGGCGGCATGCGACACGCCGGCCTCCCGCGCCACCGCACGCAACGTCAGCCCGGCGAGCCCGTCGCGCTCCAATACCCGTTCCGCCGCCTCCAGCAGCGCATCGCGCAACGCGCCGTGATGATACGGCGTATCGTCACTGGCGCCCGCGCGCCGTGACGGCTGTTGCGGCGTCTTCGCCGGCGCCTTTGCGGCCCGCCTCGCGGCCGGGCGGACGTGGCGTCGGGTTATCGCGGTCCTTTTGGCCATCCAACACCTTATACGGCCTGATGTTTACATCGTAAAGATTTTGCTTGACCGTGAGAGGCCGCTGCTGTAACCACATCTTTACATCGTAAAGATAGTCGGACGAGGCTAGGCATGACGATCTTCCTGATTCTCGCCCCCTACGGCGCCTTTGCGTCGCTGATGCTCTTGACCTCGGCCAAGGTGAGCGCATTCGCAGCCGCCGCGATTTGCCTCGCCGTGATCGCGCTCGATTTCGTTCGCGGCCGTTCGCTCAAATGGCTCGGCGCGGGCTCCGCGATCCTGTTCGCCGGCGTCGGACTCTACCTCGCGCTGATTGATCCGGGCTTGGGCAAGCCGGGGGTCAAACTCGCGGTCGACACCGGCATATTCGCAATCTCGCTGATCTCGATGCTGATCCGCCGCCCGTTCACGCTGCAATACGCGATTGAAGCGGTGCCCGCCGAAACCGCAGGCCTGCCCGGCTTCCTGCGCGCGAACTACATCATCACCGCTGCCTGGACCGCCGCCGCGCTGGTGATGATGGCCTCCAATTTGGCGATGCTCTACGTGCCGGGACTGCCGATCTGGTCGGGCCTTGCGATTGCCTTCGCCGCCCGCAACAGCGCGATCTATTTCACCAAATGGTATCCGCAATATCGCAGGGCGAAGGACGAATCCGCCCCAGCCGCTGCCCTCCCCACCGCCTGATCGCGTGAAGAAACGCGTCAAACACCCCCTTTTCATGGGGTTGGGCTTGGGCTTCGGGATGAGCTATACCGCGCCCCGAAACCATTCCGGGTTTTGCGAAACAATCGATCGAGGAGACCAAGCCATGGCTGTGGACGGAAACTGGAATCTTGTCATGTCGACCCCGATGGGCGAGCGCAAGGCGACGCTGAACCTAAAAAGCACGGGCGGCACCCTGACGGGCACGCAGGGCGCCGATGGCAATTCCACCGAGATTTTCGACGGCACCGCCAATGGCGACGACCTCACCTGGAAGGTCTCGATCACCAATCCGATGCCGCTGACGCTGGAATTTTCCGGCAAGGTAGCGGGCGACAGCATGTCCGGCGAAATGGGCATCGGTCCGATGGGCAGTTTTTCGTTTACGGGGACCAGGGCGTAAGGCGGACGTAGCGAAACGTTCCGCATTCGACACAGGTGGGCCTCGATGCGCTGACCGGCTCACCTTGCTCGCTTTAGGTGGGACGGCGAGGCACGATTCCGATCGGGTTGAATGTATAGACCGGCTCGTCGTGTTGATTGTAGGCGGTCCATTTGACCCGGGCGATGCCTTGCGGCTTGGTTCGCGACGGGACCAGTTCGACCACCTCGCCCTCGAGGTGGAGTGTGTCGCCGGGGCGCACCGGCTTCATCCAGCGCAGATCATCGACGCCAGCCCCCAGCAGCGGATGCGGCCCGAACGGCCGGACCTGGACCGCAAGGTTCATGGCGATTGCGGCCGTATGCCATCCTGAAGCTGCAAGGCCCTTGAACGCCGTGTTCTCGGCGGCGGCTTCGTCCATGTGGAACGGCTGCGGGTCGAATTCGGAGGCGAACCGCTTGATATCTTCCCGGCTGACGGTAACCGCACCGCTCTTGAAGCGCATCCCTAACTTCAGGTCGTCGAACCATTCGATCATTGTGCTCTCAGTTCAAGGCCTTACGGCAGGAAGATAGCAACGGGCTTGAATTCTCACCCCAGATTCAATTCCTTGAAGAAGTCGTTGCCCTTGTCATCGATGATGATGAAGGCCGGGAAATCGACGACCTCGATGCGCCAGATCGCTTCCATGCCAAGCTCGGGATATTCGACCACCTCGACCTTCTTGATGCAGTGCTCGGCGAGGTTCGCCGCAGCACCCCCAATCGAGCCGAGGTAGAAGCCGCCATACTTCTTGCAGGCCTCGCGCACCGCGGCCGCGCGGTTGCCCTTGGCCAGCATTACCATCGATCCACCAGCCGCCTGGAACTGGTCGACAAAACTGTCCATCCGTCCCGCGGTGGTTGGGCCGAACGCGCCGGAGGCATAGCCGTCCGGCGTCTTGGCGGGACCGGCGTAATAGATCGGATGGTTCTTGAAATAATCCGGCAGCGGTTCGTCCTTTTCCAGCCGCTCACGCAATTTGGCATGCGCGGAATCGCGCGCGACGATCATGGTCCCGGTCAGCGACAGCCGGGTCTTGATCGGATGTTTCGACAGCGTTTCCAAAATATCCTTCATCGGCCGGTCGAGATCGATCTTGACGACCTCGCCACCGAGCGACTGCTCTACGGCGGGCAGATATTGCGCAGGATTATGCTCGAGCTCCTCGAGGTAGACGCCGTCCTTGGTAATTTTGCCGAGGACCTGGCGGTCGGCCGAGCAGGACACGCCGAGTCCGATCGGCAGCGAGGCACCGTGGCGCGGCAGGCGGATCACGCGCACGTCATGGCAGAAATATTTGCCGCCGAACTGCGCGCCGACGCCGAGCGACTGCGTCATTTTCAAGATTTCCTGCTCCATCTCAAGATCGCGGAAGGCGTTGCCGTCGGCCGAACCATGCGTGGGCAGCGCATCGAGGTAGCGCGCGGAGGCAAGCTTCACGGTCTTCATGCAAAGTTCGGCCGAGGTGCCGCCAATCACGATCGCCAAATGATAGGGCGGGCACGCCGCGGTGCCGAGCGTCAGCACCTTCTCCTTCAAAAATGCCAGTAGCCGATCCTTGGTGAGCACCGACGGCGTCGCCTGGAACAGGAAGCTCTTGTTGGCGCTTCCGCCGCCCTTGGCCATGAACATGAATTTGTAAGAGTCATCCCCCTCGGCATAGATCTCGCACTGTGCCGGCATGTTGTTGGCGGTGTTTTTCTCCTCATACATCGACAAGGGTGCGACCTGCGAATAGCGCAGATTGCGGCGCAGATAGGCGTCGCGGGCGCCTTCGGAAAGCGCGGCTTCGTCGTCGCCGTCGGTGATGACGCTGCAGCCCTTCTTGCCCATGATGATCGCGGTGCCGGTGTCCTGGCACATCGGCAGCACGCCGCCGGCGGCGATGTTGGCGTTCTTGAGGAAATCGAACGCGACGAACTTGTCGTTGTCGCTGGCTTCCTCGTCATCGAGGATGCTGCGGAGCTGCTTGAGATGCCCCGGCCGCAAATAGTGATTGATGTCGCCGAAGGCAGCTTCCGAGAGCGAGCGCAGCGCCTCGCGCGACACCACCAGCATTTCCTTGTCCAGCACCCTTTCGACCCGCACGCCCTCGCTCGTTATCTTCTTATAGGGTGTGGTATCCGGCCCCAGCGGAAACAGCGGCGTGTGCCTATAGGGCGGAACGGGTTTTTGCTGGTCGGGAAAGGCTGACGGGGCGTTCATGGGGTAGCTCGCGGGTTCTAGGCCGGGCTGTGTCGATTGCAGGTCCTTCCGGCGACTGAACCGTTCTAAGCATTTTTCGAACAAAAGGAAGGTTTTCCCCTCCGAGGGGAGACCGCGGGACCGAGTGGTGCGGCATATTCAGCCCGGCGTTGAGAACGCGCGATATGGCGCTCACCCCTTGCCTTCCTGTTTCTCCGCATAGGCGTCCACCAGCGCGCGGATCATGCGCTGATAGGGCACGCGGCGCTGCCGCGCAGCGCGCTTGAAGAAGGCCACCGAGCGCTGCGACAAGCTCAGCGTCACCTTTACATTGTCCTCGCGCAGCACCAGCCTGTCCGGTGGCGGCAGGAAATCCTCAACGATCCTGACGCGGCCGATCTCGCCTTTGCTGTATTTAACCGTTGGTTTTTTCATAGATCGCCTTTCCTTTCCGCCAGTAGCCAGCCCCGAAAATCCTGATCTTCTGGTTTCGCCATGTGAAACGTACCGTCATCACGGCTCCCTCGACCCGGCCGAAGCAGAAATACCGCTGCTCGCCACCGCCATGATCGAGGTCTTCGGCAATCAGGCGCAACGGGTCCAGAAACGCCTGCTGGGCTAACTCGAACCCGATGCCATGCTTGACCCGATTGAGCCTGTCTTTTGCGGTGTCCCATTCAAAATCGGGCATTCGGTTACGCGGGTCGCCCCTCGTATGGATAGATTACCATATTTCCATATGGCTTGGAAGTCAGCATTCTCCAGTGGTGACCAATTTGCAACTATGTTCTTTGCGCTTTGTGCAGGGAAACTGCACCTTGCGCTATCAGCTCGCAGCCGCTTCAATGAGCTGCACAGGGGCCTCCACACATGACATCACGACGACAGTTTCGCCGCTCGGCCTTGCTCGCCGCAGCGCTTGCTTGGCTTGCCGCATTCACGGCACTGCCGGCGCGGGCGGATCGGTGCGACGATCTCGCGGGCCAGCTCAAGGGCCAGATCGACGGCATACGGGTCGGGCAGACGGCCGCGGGCACGATTTATCTGGCGCATCCAAACGCCCGGGAAATCACGCTCGGCTGTTCGGGCAAGAACTTCAGCAATCAATTGTTCGCCAAGGCCGACCGCAAGGCGTCGCCGGCCTTTCTCGATCTGATCGCCGGCGCCGCCGCCATCATCTTCACATTGCCGAAGGACGACATGCTGAAAGGCGCGACGCGCTGCGTCAAGCGGACCGGCCTGATCCATGGCGACGACGTCTCGATCCGCTACCGCCGTCTCGATATGCGCTGCACCAGGACCAAGACCGAATCCTCGATTACGATCTCGCGCAGCCTGGACCAATAGAGGGCACCTCCCGTTCACCATGCGGCGGGATCGGTCCCGATGCGTCGCATTTTAACGACTGGATTCACGATGCATTGGTCGCACTCGGCGAGGATGGTCGCGATGAATCGAGGGTCCCTCAGGTGAACATTTCAAGTATCACGCCGTCAGCCCCAATAGCCGCGCCGCAGGCGAGCGCGCCCAAGACGACTGACCCGACCGTCGACGCCTTTGCCGACGACGCCGGCGCGGCTCAGCCGACGCCGCCGCCTCCGCTGCCGCCCGGACAGGGAACGCGGGTGGACCAGTTGGCCTGATCCACAGTCGCCCCTCCCTTTACGGAGAAATCAGCGTCGCCAACCTGCCGGAAAATGCCTTAAATGATGGCAACGGCAAGGAGCTGACGATGCCTACCCCCAAAACCTTTACGGGCGGCTGCCATTGCGGCCAAGTGCGGTTTGAAGCTACCAGCGATCTCGCCATGGTAACCGCGTGCAACTGCTCGATCTGCACCAAGAAGGGGCTGCATTTAGCGTTCCTGGCGCCGACGAACTTCCAGCTCCGGGCCGGCGAGGAAAACCTCAAGGAATATCTCTTCAACAGGCACGCCATCCGGCATCAGCTCTGCATCGATTGCGGCGTCGACGTGTTCGCCCGCGGCACGCGGCCCGACGGCACCGAGGTGATAGCGCTCAACGTCAGTTGCATCGACGGCATCGACCTCTCCACGATCGCCATGACGCCGATCGATGGACGGAACCGCTAGAGCATGATCCGGAAAAGTGGATACCGGTTTTCCGAAAAAGATCATGCTCAAACAAAAAGATAGAGTGGGATGACGATTCGAAGAAAAGTCATCGCGCTCTACCCTGATCTGAGCGTCGGCAAAACGCTCCGCGCGCCCGCACCGCGGGCGATCGGCCACTGGCCGATCACAAAGAACCCGTCAGCTCGGCCGACGGGCTCGTTTCATTTCAATATTTGCCGCTCAGTATTTGCCGCGCTTGTCGTTCATGCGGTCGCCGGGCGAATATTCCGATGCGCCCTTCTTTGAGCCCCTCGACTGCCCGACCGTGCCCTTGTCCTGCATCTGATCGCCGGGGCTATTTTCGGACGCACCCTTGCTGGTGCCGGACTTGGAGTTTTGCATTTTGTGACCGGGCGACATCTTTGAGGCGCCGCCCTTGTTTTCGGCGGCGAGTGCGAAGGCGCTCGTTCCAAACAGAACGGCGGTCGCGATGACGAGTGTTTTCTTCATCAGGATCCTCCTTTGGAATGGGCACACAACAACGAGATGGGTTGCTGACTGTTCCACGTCGTGCAGCAGAAGAGATGCGGGGAACCTGCGGTCGGCCGCTCGCCGCTTGCTACAAATCCAGCTCCTTGTAGTGTCGAAAAATGCCGTCCTCGTTGAAGGCGATACGCCGGTCGCTTGAGAGATAAGCCTTGATGTTGGGCCGCGCGGCAACGCGATCGCGCAGTTCGACCAGGCCGGGAATTTCCGGCTCGAAGGCTTTCATCCGCTTTGGAAAAGCGTAGCGCAGCCCCTCCACGACCTGGAACATCGAGAGGTCGACATAGGTGATCCTGCGGCCGGTGAGGTAAGCGCCGCCATGGCCCTTCAGCAGCCCTTCGAAATAGCCGAGATATTTCGGCACGCGCTCTTTCCAGAACTCATCGGTGCGTTTCTTGGCGGGCGCACGCTGGTCTTCATAGTAGAGCGACGGGCCAAGCGGATGATGGGTGTCGTGACTTTCGAGCACGAGGTCGGCGATCGTCAACTGAAGCTGATGCACCCAAAGCTTCCCGGCTTCCGACTTTGGCGCGAGCCCATGGCGCGCGCCGAGATAAAGCAGGATATTGGCGGTCTGCCCGATCAGAAGTTTTCCCGCCTTGAGAAATGGCGGCGCAAAGGGCGGCATGCCGCGATTCCCCTCCATCATCCGCATCATTGCCGACGTGCCGTTGCCCCTGCGCGCTACATCGTCATAGTCAGCGCCGGCATCTTCCAGTGCCAGGCGGATATATTCGCCGCGTCCCTGAATGTCCGGCCAGTAATAAAGCGAGTATTTCATGTGACATCCCTGTTCTGTCTTCCATGCGATGCGTGGTTTGCAGCATTAACAAACCAATAGAGCATCGGTTCGGCCGGCCTGTCCCGGCGCACGCACGGAGAGGCACGGCATAGCCCGCCGTCGGCGGAGCCGACCTGCGGACGCTGGCAATTTTTTGCACATCACATGGCGATGGAGGTTTTCGATCCACTGGGGACCAGAGCCGGTCAACCCAATCGAATGTCCAGTATTGGGTGCAGTGCCAATCGCGAATGATGGTGGCAGCCGCATCGGCTGCCACCGATATCTCTTAACCACCGGGCGGGGTATATGCGGAGCGAAGCTTACTGGCTTTTTGCCGGACCTGCATCACTTCGTCCTGCGTCAACAGACGAGTGAGCTTAACATTCTGGAGCGTGCCGGCTGCTACCACAACGCCGCAAATCGCCGGTGCTGCACTGGGTTCAGGCACATCGAAGATGACCAAAACGCCGGGGCCGTCAGTAGCTGTTGCAATCAATGGCGCCGTGCCCTCTTCCGACATAGTCGAAATGGGTTGGCCATAAGCGTAGAGATCAAAGAGAGTGCGACGCCCGCCGCAGGCAAAGACGGCGCCGATATTTCGCAGGACTTCGGCACGTCCTGATGGCGGCTCTGCGATCAGGCTACATCAACTGTCCATCATGCGGAAGAGGCGTTGAGGCCTGCAATCGGCGACGTGGCCGCCGCGGCGATAGCCGCGCCTGGTGAGCGCCTCGGTATCCGGTGCAGGCCGAAGGTATCAAGACCAAGGCGCAAGCAATGGGCGAAGCATTTGTTTCGAGCGTGACAGGTCGCAGCCGTCGGAACTCCTGATTTTTTCCAGCGTTGTGGAGCAAAGGAATGACGTAGCACTTTCTCCGTCCGCAGGCCCGCCGATGAAGGATTTCGCGGATGCATCATTCTCTCCCGAAGTGATCGAGATCATGACTGCTGCGCTGGAGGGAGCGATAGCCACCCTGCCGCACCCGATCAACTCGGCGCATGTCAACATCCTTGCGGAATCGATACTACGCACAGCGAAGACCGGCGAGCGGAATGTCGCGGTACTGCAAATGATAGCTCTCGTCGAGCTTCAAATCGTTCCGCGTGGCTGACCGTTACTCCAAAAACAAAAAGCGCCGCGGTTTGATCCGCAGCGCTCTTGTCTATGTTAGACTGTCAGTTGGTCTGCTGGATCGCCGACAGCTCCCAATTTCCGCCGCGCGGCCGCAGGAAGGTCCAGACCTCCGTGACCTCGTCCGGCTGCTCGCTGCCTTCGACCAGCCGGCCAGAGGCGCGGTCGAAGGTCTTGTCGATCAGCGAGTACCGCATCGCGACGCTCGCATAATCGGTGTCGCCTTCGCGCCAGGCTTCGGCGAGGTCGCCCTGCAAGAGTTTCACGCTGGAGACCTTGTTGACGACGTTGCGCGCGCGGTTCTGCTCCAGATCCTTGACGAAGTAGGAAACCACCTCCGGCGTCGCCAGCGCGTGCAATTTGGCGACATCTTCGTTCGACCATGCGGCTTGAATTTCGCCGAGCAACCGCTCGAAAGTTTCGTAGTCGGCAGGCAGGATTTCGCGCGGCGCGCTGGCCGATCCCAATCCAAAACCCATTCCTGAACCGAAGCCGCCTTGCGCCGCGGGACCGGCGCCCGCGCCGGCGTAGGCCGCCGATGTCATGTGACGGCGCTGCCACCAGGACATCGCCAGTCTGACCACGAAGACGATCAGGACGATCTGCAATATCAGGCCGAGGATCGATGAAAATCCGCCGATGCCCGAGAACATCCCGCCGCCGAACAGCATGCCGAGCAGCCCGGCGCCGAGGAAGCCTGCGGCAAGGCCGCCCAGCAGGCCGCGGCCCGGCGAATTGAAGAAGCCGCCGCCTGTGCTCGAGGGCGAACCGAGACCGGGATTGCCCGGCTGGGTCGTGGTGCGGTTGAATGGCTGTGCGGTGCCAGGTGCCGTCGACGTGCTTGGCGGCGGGGAGAACGTGCGTGAACCGCGCGAGCCCGATGAGAAGCCGCCGCCGACACGGGCGTCGGCCGACGAGACGGCTACTACCGACGGGATCGCCAACGCCAGAACAACGGCGATCGCCTGGACGATACCGCGCGTACGTTGCGAGAATTTCATGTTGTTTTCCCTTAAAGTCCCCGGCATGGGGAGGCGCCCTTAAGATGGGCAGGAGAGCCTAAAAGTGAAGCTGTAATCGGGAACCCCGGCTGCGGCGTCGGGTCGCGGGACGCGCATTAGCCTGCATTAATGTCACCCCCGGGCTTGACCCGGGGGGACCCTCGCTTTTCGCAAGGATCCTTGTGAAGAAGACGGATAGCCGGGTCGAAGCCCGGCCATGACGATAGGTGTATGACGCCCTACTGCGACGTCATGGTTTCCTTCACCGCCGCGACCAACTGGCTCAGCGTGAACGGCTTTGGCAGGAAGGCAAATTGCTGTTTCTCCGGCAGGCTCTTCTCGAAGGCATCCTCGGCATAGCCGGAGACGAAGATGATCTTGAGGTCCGGATTGCGGCCGCGCATCGCCTTCAAGAGCGTCGGGCCGTCCATTTCCGGCATCACCACGTCCGACACCACCAGATCGACCGCGCCCTCTTTTTCCTCGAGCGCCTCCATCGCCTCGATGCCGTTCGACGCCTCGATCACGCTGTAGCCGCGCGAGCGCAAGCCGCGTGCGTTCAGCGAGCGCAAGCCCTCTTCGTCCTCGACCAGCAGGATGGTGCCCTGGCCGGTGAGATCGGCGCGCGGTTTCGCTCCAGCCCCCGCCTCCTTGCCCGCGCCGTTCGCCGCATGCACCTCGTGCTGCGCGTCGTGCTCGGGGCGATGCCGCGGCAGGAAAATATCGAACGTCGTGCCCTTGCCTTCCTCCGAGTTGACATAGACGAAGCCGCCGGTCTGCTTGACGATACCGTATACGGTCGAAAGCCCGAGGCCGGTGCCCTTGCCGACTTCCTTGGTCGAGAAGAACGGCTCGAAGATCTTGTCGACGATATCGGCTGGGATTCCGGTGCCGGTATCCGATATGGCGATCCGCACGTAGTCCGCCGCCGGCATGCCCTTGTAGGCGAGATGACCGGACTCCTCCGTGCCCACGTTGGCGGTCCTAACCGTCAGCTTGCCGCCGTCGGGCATCGCGTCGCGGGCGTTGACCGCGAGATTGACGACCACCTGCTCGAATTGCGAGACGTCCACCTTGACCGGCCAGAGATCGCGGCCATGGACGAGGTCGAGCTTGACCTTCTCGCCGATCAGCCGACGCAGCAGCATGGTAAGATCGGACAACGCGTCGCCAAGATCGAGCACTTGCGGCCGCAAGGTCTGGCGGCGCGAGAAGGCCAGCAGCTGCCGCACCAGCGTCGCCGCGCGGGTCGCGTTCTGCTTGATCTGCATGATGTCCTGGAACGAAGGGTCGGTCGGCTTGTGCGCGTTGAGCAGGAAATCGTTGGCCATCATGATCGCGGAGAGCACATTATTGAAGTCGTGCGCGATGCCGCCGGCG
>VAZV01000121.1 GCA_005884765.1 Alphaproteobacteria bacterium | reverse complement strand
GAGAACAATCTTTTGTGCCTCTACCGCGCACACGCTGAAGGTCAATGAGAAATTGGGAGCGGCTGTCGGGTCGGCCGAGGCAGTCTACCGTCTTCGCGCCGGATGGGCATGTCAATTTCGCGAATTGTCCAATGGTGGTCGAACAATCGTCGACATCTATATTCCTGGCGACCTCATTGGGCTGGACACGGTCCTCAATACGCGACCACTGCAGGAGGTTCTGACGCTGTGTGCGGTTACGATCGAGGAGGTCCCCAGAGAAGACACGCTGATGCAGCTGATGGCGGATCGGCCCACCGCGCTTTACGTCGCCTGGCTGCTGGGCCAGCGCCAGCGGCGTGCAGACCGCCTTCTCGCCGCGATCTCGGGCCTTGATGCGCGGGGTCGCTTGGCAATGATGGTTCTGGACTTGTACACGCGACTGCGCCGCCGCAGATTAACTACCGGGCCGATCTACCACCTTCCTCTGACCCAAGTCCAAATGGGAAATTACCTCGGGCTGACCGTGGTGCATATCAACCGGATAGTGCGGTCATTGCGCGACGAGCAGATAGTCAACCTGGAAAAGAATTGTGTGACCATTCTCGATCTCGAACGCCTGACGATTCTGACCGGAGCAAAACCCCTCATCGAAGCGGCCGGTCAGTGATGCGCGACGTGATTTTATTTCTGGGTAAACTGTTGGAGCGGGATCTTTGTCCACCTGATCCAGGACAATGCGGGAGCAGGCTGCCCAAAGCAGTTCGTCAGGTGTTCGAACGCTCTCAAAGAGGCGGACGATAGTTGAGCCACTGCATCGCTGTAGTACGCGGGCCGCAAAGCCATTGTCGCGGTGACTCCGGCAACCGCGATTTCTGGAAACTGCGCGTGGTGTGAGCCAGGTCACATGCTCGTTGGACGATTTGGGAGATGATCAGCGAAATACATCTCGCGCCGGTTGCGAAGCGGGATGGACGGGCTGACGGCGATGCGGACACTGTTGAAAGGAACCGCCATGCAAATCATTGTTGGACCTGTTCTAACGAGGAAGGGGGGATATGCCTTCGACTGCTGGACGCCGGAGGAGGGGCTCAGCTGCGGGTACACTTACGGTCGGATCGAAGACGCCCATTACGCGCGCAAAGTCGAAATCAGATACAGCAAAAAGCGCGATTCTGACCACACGATCCCTTGCAGCACTGTCGATGAATTTGTACGGTTAATGATCTGACCTCCAAGGTCGAGAACATCATGGTGATTGTGGAACGCCGATTCCGGCCCGAACGGCCGAAAGCGGTGAACCCCAACTGTCGAGAGATGAAGGCGGGAATGTCCAAAGGATAAATCAGATCAGGGGGAGCTTTGATGATGATGTCAGATGTGGAAATCACGCATGCCGCGCATTTGCTGGTGAGCAAGCACGGAGGCAACGCCGAACTCGAGGCCGCGAGATACGCCGACATTATGAGCGGGCTTGGTGACCGGGATGGGCTGCTCACCTGGTCAAAAATCTGGCGAACGATCGCCGTCATGCGCCCGGCACGAACAGGCCTACCGCAATGAAGCCCGAAAGGGAGAGGTGATGTGCATCTGAGCGATGCGCTGATCCTCTTTAAAAGCCTTGGCGGTCTCGTCACTATTGGCTAGCGAGTTCAGCTGGCTTATCTTCGGCTTGCCAGGCGCTACCATCCCGATAGAGGGAACCCGAAGAGCCATGAGTTGATGGCAAATATTAACGCCGCGAGGAC
Organism: Alphaproteobacteria bacterium; assembly: GCA_005884765.1. GTDB lineage: Bacteria > Pseudomonadota > Alphaproteobacteria > Rhizobiales > Xanthobacteraceae > Bradyrhizobium. Next base: position 877 of record VAZV01000121.1, on the reverse strand, counting down.
GACCATTCTGAAGGTCTACGACCATAGCAGTTGAGCAAGCCCGGCACTAAACACCTTACCTTGGCGCCGATCTTGATCAGCTTCTCGCGCGGACTGGTCAGTGACCACGGTTCCGCAGCCTTGGGCATGGCCAATGTTCCCAATGGGGGACCCTGGGGCCGCGCTCCCAGCGCAGGATGGAGAGGAGCGGGCTGCCTGACCTCGGCCGGCGGGCATCCTGCTGCGTATCGTCGACCGGGATGCTCACATCACCGTCTCCAGGATGAGGGCCTCGGCCTTGACCAGGAGCGCCCGGCCGATGCCCCACACAAACGGGTCGACCGGCTTCCCCGGCTGCGGGAAGGTCGAGACCATCATTGACGCGTGGCCGTTCGGCACCGGCCGCAGCGAGGGCCACCAGGTCAGCGACAGGACGGCCCGCGGAATCACGATCCCGTCTTCATCGACGTGGATCGGCCTTACCGGCTGGAGGTTGAGAATTTTCTGCGTGCCCGGTCGAATGGTGCCCCGAAGTCCGCCGCCGGATCGCTCCCGCGTCATCGGATCGGGAGAGCGACGATAGCCGGATTGTCCCGGGACGGCAACGGAGAGTCTGGTCCGGATTCGACCTCGCAAAGCCGTCGCCCGGCGCCTCAATCCCCCCTTCCTCAAGGGCACTGCAATATACTGATCCCGGGCACCCGTCACGCCGCGTCGTTGTCACGTCGGTTTTCCTGGCCGGTTTTCTCGGCAGTCCGGAAGGCAGCGCACAATGTCCGCGAAGAGGGCCGTCGCACGGCGTCTGAAGTATAAAGTCGCATAACCCGGCAATCCGGTGAACTTTTCCAGCGCGGCATGAATCGACCCGATTAAGATATCGGTCAACGGGTTAAACCAG
>VAZV01000083.1 GCA_005884765.1 Alphaproteobacteria bacterium | reverse complement strand
ATCCAAGCGAGCGGGATCGATTTTCAGCACGGACATGTTGTTGAGGAGCGTTTGCGGCTGATAGCCGAAGTCGACCAAAATGTTCCGCACCTCGTTGCCGCGCCGGGACTCCGCGTGCATCGACAGTCCCCATTCGGCGACTAGGTCGACGCTTGGTGGTGCGTCTGGGCTCAAATTGCCGCCCGGCCGCCGCTCGATGGTCAGCCCTCTCGCTTCTCGGTCGGAATCCATTTGATGATCTGGTTATCCGTGACGATCCGCACCGCGACGCTGTCTACTTCCGGCGGCTTGGAGGCCAGCTCCTGAAGCAAGCCGCGCCGCGACATCGATAAGGTTCGGGGATCACAGTTGCATGTGCCAATGAACATGTCGAAGTCCTCCTATCCAGTCGGGGCGTAGTTCGGCAATATGGGTCATCCGCGTCATTTGACCGCGTGCAACCGGTTTTCATTCTATCCCGCTAAACGGGCCCTTTAAGAGTCTGGCGGCATTTCTGAAACGCGCCAGGGTCGGACATGGGCGACCCCTGCTATTCAATTATTTCGTCGGCACGGGCGAGCATTGCGGGAGCAGTTTCGAGGCGGAGCGTCTTCGCGGTCCTGAGATTGATGACCAACTCGAACCGGGTCGGCTGCTCGATCGGCAGGTCGGCCGGTTTGGAGCCTTTGAGAATCTTGTCAATGAAGTAGGCCGCGCGGCGATACAGGTTGAGCAGGTTCACGCCGTAACCAATCAGACCCCCGGCTTGCGCGTATTCCTGAGCGCCGATCGAGGCGAGCTTATTCGCGGCTGCTAGAGTTGCAATCGCTCCAAAGTTTGCGGCGAATTCCCTGTCCTCGGTGATCACGACCGCGTCAAGGCGTCTCATAGCCATTGATGCGAATGCGCTGTCGAATTCGCTCGGACCTTGCGCCTCGGCAACGTCAAATTCCAACTTCAGCGGCCGGGCCGCGGCCTGCATTGCTGGAATGATCGGTTTGCTCACGGGATTGTTGGGATTTGAAAGCGCCGCCACGCGAGCAACATGCGGACAGACTTCCTTTAGCAATTCGAGCCGTTTTGCATTGAGCTGCGGAATAAAGAAAGTCGATCCCGTGACGTTTGCTTCGGGCCGCGCGAGACTCGTGACAAGGCCCGTCGCGATGGCGTCGCCGCTGATCGCCATGACAATAGGAATCGTAGAGGTGGCCGTTTTGGCTGTGCGCGTCCCCGGCGTCCCATGGGTCACGATGACATCGACGTTGAGACGAATAAGCTCGGCGACCAGCTCGGAGAGCCGATCGTATTTGCCCTCCGCCCATCGGAACTCAAAAACAATGTTCCTGCCCTCGACATAACCGAGATCGCGCAGACCGGTCCGCAAGGCTTCCACGGATTTTGCTGACCCAGTAGCTGAGGCGGAGCCCAGAAATCCGATCCGCGCCATCCTGCCACGCGGCTGCGCGTACAAAACCCGCGGCCACATCGCCGCCATTCCGCCAACGAGGATGATGAAATGACGCCGTTGCATGTAGTCGCCCGGGAGTCAGATCACGCCATGCTCAGAACATAGCAGATCGGGCGAGGCGCAGTGGCATGAAATATAAGCGTGAGGGCGGCGTGCGGATGTAACCGGACGCGCCAAATAGGGAAATCGGCGGCTTTCGGTAGCGACATCATATCGGAATTGGCGCGCCCGAAGAGAGTCGAACTCTTGCCTCCGGATAACGCGGTCACGCTGCCATGGCGCGCGACGATGACGGAGTAGCAGCCGCGGGCGCATCTAGTGCTCCCGTGACTCATTTGCCCATCGATCGAAAGTCAGGTGCAATTTTTCTGGAATCGCAATCGGTCGCCAGCCTTGGAGCCTGCAATATCGCATGCGCGTAAACAGCTTTTTCGTGAGCCGATTCAAGCTGATTTGGGTCGTCCAGTCCCCTCGCAAAATATATTTCGCTTAACTCGTCGGGCAAATCACTCCTAGAACTTTCGCCGTCTCGCGCAGTCGAGGGGCGTTGGCCATCGTCACGAACGTTGGGCGAGATGCGATGGACGCTTTGGCTTCGCAAGACGAGCGAGGCTTAAGGCGGACGGCGAAGCCGTGTGGTCCTGACGCCCCGACGCTGGCGTCAAGTTGGCGGAGCGATCCGCAAGCGATGGTGGCAAGAAAGCCCGGTCACCAGGGAGAGCGCGTTATAAGCCGTAAACCATTGCGCAGGGAAGGTCGGATTGTTTCGACGAACCTGTGGCGACTACGCTCGTGTGCTTTTTTCTGCACGCGAGGCTATGGGTGCGGCGAGCACCCGGCTTTCCCTGCGCCCTCCGTTTTTTCGAGGGCGATCTCAAGCAACAGCTCGGGCGCAGCAGTGCCGCGGCATCGCGCAATTGTGCCGCCGAGGAGCCGCTGACCGTGGTTAACGGCTACGGTCTGCGCCGCAATGACGATCGCGTCGCCTGATTGTCGTGTAGCGCTGCTATTTGCAACCAAACGCGAGTGGGGACTGATTCGCGTGCCTGCTGGATCAGCATTGGCGGTTCCATGCGCGGCTTCAGTCGTCATCGCCCTGTCATGCTAGCCTGTTAGGTGCGCGTCCATGGGAAGTGACTCGATGAGTGAGGAAAGCCCAGAGCGGCGCTTTCGCACTTTGTTTATCTCCGACGTCCATCTCGGAGCCCGCGGCTCGCAAGCCGAACAATTGCTGGACTTTCTTAAGGCGCATGACGCCGACACCATCTATCTGGTCGGCGATATCGTCGACGGCTGGGCGCTGCAGTCGAACTGGTACTGGCCGCAATCGCATAACGACTTCGTGCAGAAGATGCTGCGCAAGGCCCGCAAGGGCGCCAAGGTCATCTATGTCCCCGGCAATCACGACGAGTTCCTGAGAAACTATTACGGCACGCATTTCGGCGGCATCGATGTCGTGGAAAACATCATCCACACCGGGGTCGACGGCAAGCGCTACCTGGTGATCCACGGCGATGTCTTCGACCTCGTGGTGCAGAACGCGCGCTGGCTCGCCCATCTCGGCGACAAGGCCTACGATTTCGCGATCCAGATGAACCGTCTCGTCAACTTTTTCCGGCGGATGTTCGGCGTGCCCTATTGGTCGCTGTCGCAATGGGCCAAACTGAAGGTCAAGAATGCCGTGAACTATATCGGCGCGTTCGAGAAGACGCTGGCCGGCGAGGCGCGGCGTCACGGCGCCGACGGCGTGATCTGCGGCCACATCCACTACGCCACCATCCGCGATGAGCACGGCATCCGCTACATGAATTGCGGGGATTGGGTGGAAAGCTGCACCGCGCTCGCCGAGCACGAGGACGGACATTTCGAAATCATCACCTGGGCCGATCCGCTGCGCCGGGTCGCTCCCGTGCCTCGCGTCGCGGCCCGCGCCGCCTGATGCGTATCCTGGTCGCGACCGACGCGTGGCATCCTCAGGTCAACGGGGTGGTGCGGACGCTGACCATGATGGCGGATACCGCAAAGCCGCTCGGCGCTGACGTCAGCTTTCTCACGCCGCAGTCGTTCCGTACCTTCGCCATGCCGAGCTATCGCGACCTGCGCGTCGCGTTGCCGCGTCCGGCCAAGATAGCGCGATTGATCGCCGAGGCCCGTCCCGACGCCATCCACATCGCAACCGAAGGGCCGATCGGCCTCATGGTACGGCGCTATTGCCGCAAACAGCGCTTGCCCTTCACCACGAGCTTCCATACCCGCTTTCCGGAATATGTCCGCGCCCGTGCGCCGATCCCTGAATCGCTGATCTGGCGGGCACTGCGGCGCTTCCATGCGCCGAGCCGCGCCGTGATGGCAGCAACGCCGGCGCTGGCGAACGAATTGCGGATGCGCGGTTTCGCGAATGTGGTGCTATGGCCCCGCGGCGTCGACACCGGGTTCTTCCATCCGCGCGGGATCGATCTCTGCTTGCCGGCGCCCGTGTTCCTGTGTGTCGGCCGCGTTGCGATTGAAAAGAATCTCGAAGCGTTTCTCGATCTCGATCTGCCCGGCACCAAGGTGATCGTCGGCGACGGACCGGCGCGCGGCACGCTGGAACAGAAGTATCCGCAAAGCCTCTTCCTCGGCGCGCTGCACGGCGAAGCCCTGGCGCAGGTCTATGCCGCCTCCGATGTTTTCGTATTTCCGAGCAAGACCGACACATTCGGCCTCGTTCTCTTGGAAGCGCTGGCAAGCGGCGTGCCGGTTGCAGCACTTCCGGTGACCGGACCGCGCCATGTCATCGGCGCAGCGCCGGTCGGGGTGCTGGATGAGGATCTGCGCGCGGCATGTCTTGCGGCGCTGGAAATTTCGCCGCAGGCCTGTGTCGATTTCGCCGCCCAACACACCTGGGAAGCCTCGACCCGGGCTTTCGTCGAGAATATGGCCGATATTCATGCTGCCAGCCCCGAAGCCGCCGGCGCGGAAAGCGAGCCCGTCGAATTCGTGGCGGAACAGCCGCGCTTCGTCGCCTGACCATCTTGCCCGCGCCTGCCGTGACGCGTTACAAAGCGGGCATGCCCGAACCATCTTCGAGCTTGCCGGTCACGCCGTCGGATATCGACGCCGCCGCGCGCGTGGTTGCGCGGTTCGCGGTCCGAACGCCGTTGTTGTCCTCGCCGGTGCTCGACGAGCGCGTGGGAACCAAAGTGTTCCTGAAAGCGGAAATGCTGCAGCGGACCGGCTCGTTCAAGTTTCGCGGCGCCTTCAACCGCCTCTCGGCGATCCCGCAGGACAGCCACGGCGGCGGCGTGGTCGCATACTCTTCCGGCAACCACGCCCAGGGCGTGGCGGCGGCGGCGAAAATCCTCAACATGCATGCGACCATCGTAATGCCGTCCGATGCGCCGCTCTCCAAGCGCGAGCGCACCAGGGGTTATGGCGCCGAAGTCGTGCTATACGATCGCGATCGCGACAACCGCGAAGCCATTGCACGGGAGATCGCCGGCAAACGCGGCGCCACCATCGTTCCGCCCTACGACGACCCGCTGGTGATCGCGGGGCAGGGCACGGCGGGGCGCGAGATCGCCGAAGACATGACCAGGCTCGGCGTCACCCCGGATATCGTGGTGGCACCGGCTTCCGGCGGCGGCCTGATCGCGGGCGTCGCCACCGCCATCAAGGCGCGATATCCAGACGTGACGATGATCGTTGCCGAACCGGAGAGCTTTGACGACCACTCCCGTTCGCTGCGCCTTGGGGCGCGCGAAGCCCATCATGCCGCGGGCCGCACCATCTGCGATGCGCTGATGGCCTCGATCCCGGGCGAGATCACGTTTGCCATCAACTGCAAGCTGCTCTCGCACGGCGTCACCGCCTCCGATGCCGAGGTGGGCGCAGCGGTGGCCTTCGCCTACCGCGAACTGAAGCTGGTGGTCGAGCCGGGCGGGGCGGTGGGTCTTGCCGCACTCTTGGCCGGCCGCATCGATACGCGCGGCAAGAACGTCGTGATCGTGCTTTCCGGCGGCAATGTCGATGCGGATTTGTTTGCGAAGCTCGTGGCCTGAGCGCTGCATTCAATGCATCCTGTGTCCAAAGCCGCTGCCCATCGATTGAGCGAAGCGTGGGTTGGAATTGCCGCTCATTCTTCCGAACCGGCTGCCTTGCGGCGGATTGGAATTGAGCCTGAGCACGGAGACATTGTGCACCTCGGTCCGGAATTGCTGCTGTGGTTTAGTTCGGCACCTTGCCGACCGGCAGGGTCACGATCTTGCTGGTGTTGCCGCCACTGCCCGATGAGGTCGGATTAGTCGCCGGAGCGGGCGGCGTCACGACCTTTGTCGCGGCCAGCATTGTACCGTTGGTCACTTTGAGCTTCGGCGCGAGCTGCTGCGACACGAGCAGGTGCGTGGGCTGCATCAGCGGTACCATCTTGGGCTGCGACTGCAGCTTCAGCGCAGCCCGGGCGTAGGGGCCATTGGCGTGGCTGTCGTAGAATGCCTTGTAGGCAAGCGGGGAGTTCGCGAGCACCGCGTTGTGCCACGCCGCCGCCTCCACCAGGTTTCCAAGCAGCCGGCGTATGTGGTCGCACAGCGGATCGCGCGGGAACAATGTGATGAACTCCTGATAATATTCCGGTGAGCCTTCAGACAGCACATAGTCATAGGCTTGGCGCACCGAGCTTCCCGGCAAATTCGATGCCGTCTGGATGATGGGGCCTCGAGCGGGCGGACGGGTCGCCGCCACGGCCGTATCGCCGAAGAAATAGAAGTCGCTGGTCAAGGACGAACTCTCCCAGGGTGTCTGCTGGCCGTCGGTCGAATGATTGACGTCAAGACGAATGCGTTTGAACAGCTTTTCGATCGGCAGGTTCGGTTCGCGCGCGAGCTGCAGGAAAGCCGACGTATAGGGGCTGTGGCCTCCGGATCCGTCGAGCGCCTCCGTTCCCGGCGCCGTCGAGTAACCGACGATCGAGCCGTTCGGCGCATCGACGATCGCAAGTCCGCGCCCGGCATCATTGATGGTTGGGAATGGATTGTTCCTGCAGGCGTCGAGCACGACAATGCGCATCCGGCTCGGGATCGCTTCCAGCGTCGCCATCACGTCGACCAGGCGGATCGAATTGCCGGCAAGATCGGCCGGCGAGGAAATCTTCGCGTCGACCGGAACAAGGTAGTTCTCTCCTGCAAGCTGTACGCCGTGTCCGGCATAATAGATCATGGAGACCACGTTGGGTCCGCGTGCGGCAACCCTGGAAGAGAGGTCCTGCAAGACCTTGATCATGTCACTCTGCGTCAGATCGGTCGCTTCAACGACCTCGAAGCCCGCCGAGTTCAAAAACTGCGCCATCGACTGCGCGTCGTTATCGGGATTGAGAAGCGGCGGCGCGCTCCGGTAATTCGAGTTGCCGATCACCAGCGCCACCCGCTGCTCGGGACCTTGAACAGCGTTGGCGATTTCCGCGTTGGCGGGTTGAGCCAGGGCAGTGCCGCAGGCCAAGCTCAACAGGCTACCCAGCAGGCCGGCGCACAACAGCAGTGATTTGAAACCGGACATTTTGCAACGGGACATGGTGTCCTCCTCAAGCAAATCTCGATTGCCGAGATTTGTTGCGGACACGCTAAGCCGGGTTCGATTGGTCGTACGTGATGGCGGTCACGCTCGAAAAGGCGCTCGATGGTCGCTAAGAGAAGAACGCGATCTTCTCGGTCTGGCTCATGCGCCGGATCGGCGCCAGCGGATCGTTGGCCGAGATGTTGGGCTTTCGCAAAATCCCGCTCGCGATGATGGTCGAACCGAGCGAAAGCTCCGGCGAAGCCTCGCGAGGCGGCTCGGCGACGGGCTGAGGCGGCGAGGGGATCGGCGGCGGCTGTTGCGCGACGGCCACCGGCTCAACCCTTACCGGTGCCGTCTCGGGCTCAAGCGAACGTGCCGCCGCGATCGGCGCTTGCTCGAATTCGGGCTCCGCCAATTCGAGGTCGTCGGCGTCGTCAAGCGCGGCCATCTCCATAGCGACCAGATCCAACACAGCTTCGTCATCGGCATCGGCCGCTGCCTCATGCGTAGCGGCGGGCATTTGGAGTGTGGGAGCCGCCGCCGGTTCGACGGCTTCCGCGGCCCGGGCCGGTATCTCAGTGTCGCCGAACTCGTCGATCCGCGCCCTGATCCGTTCGAACGCGGCGCTCAAGGCCGCGCGGGGATCGGCCGCCGATATTTGCTCACAGCCCGCCTCGATGGCACCGACCTGGGAATCGAGCAGGTCGCAGATCCTGCCGTCCGCGCCGATCTCCCGCCACCGCCAGGAGATTTCCTTGACGATGCGGGCACCTTTGCGGATCGGCGCCAGTTTTTCCGCAAGGCCCAGGCCGTCCAATGTCGCCGAGATGCTCGCGCCGGCCTGATTGACTGCGCCGCGGATCGCTGCCAGCGCTTCCTCAAGGCCATCGTCAGGTGCTGGCGGCTGCCGTTGCGCCAGCGTCTCCTCGATCCGCGCCACCGCATCCAGCACCATGCCGGTGTCGGCGTTGCGGTTGCGCTTGGCATACTCGCCGAGGAACCAGCGGCCCCGCGACGTCTCCATGAAGGCTTCGCGGATCGCGTCATAATCCGCCTCGCTCGGCAGCGCCGCGCGAGCGGAAATCGGCGATAGGGCGAAAGCTTCGTCGGCCATGGCAAACTCTTCCGCGCAAATCACCGCGCGTTACGCTAACGATCATCACGATATCAGGCGAATCGCAATTGAATTGATGCCGGCCTATTCACAAATCCCCATCGGATCGCGCGAGACATCCGGGCGATTCGCCGTGCGGCTGGCGCTGTTTTATGGCGCCATGTTCGGATTGCTCGGTGCTTACCTGCCGTTCTTTCCCGTCTGGCTGAAGGCGGTCGGGATCGAGGCCACCTGGATCGGGATCATCACGGCGGTGCCGGCGGTCACCCGGTTTACGGTACTCCCCTTCGTGACCGCTCTGGCCGAACGACGGCAGTCGTTGCGCAGTGCCATCATCGTCACAGCTTTCGCGACGGCGGTGGGATTGACGGTTGT
>VAZV01000185.1 GCA_005884765.1 Alphaproteobacteria bacterium | reverse complement strand
CTTGCGCTCGACGGTCCGTCAATGCGCGATCCGAAGATGTCCAGGTCGGACACCGCGGGACCGGTCGCGGAAATGGCGGATGCTACGGCCACAAAGTCGGCGAAGGCCGTCAAAAAATGACCACCGTCACCGCTCCGCCCTGGTCGTCATCGACCGGATCAAGTGGTCGCCATGCGTCGGAATCCATGGTCGCCTTCACCGGAATGCGCACCAATCAGGCGCTTTGTATGGGCGAACCTGTTGCGGACGTTTCTGATAATATCCAGGTTCGTTCGTGCGTGAGTGTCCAGAATACCCAGATAGCTAGCGAACTTGATCTTTCTGTCAAAGGTACCCAACGGCCCATCTTGATCGGATAGAATGGCCTCCCACTCCTCCTGAGATATTCTTCGGAGTCGTGACTTTATCGACAATTCCAGTTCGTGCTCGACTGCCAAGGCGCCCATGATCGCGTATGAAATAGCAAGAGGCGGTTCTATCAGGGCGTCAAGCAGCGCCGCACGCTCCTCGCCCGATAGTTCACGCGTTGCTATTTCGCGTTTTTCTCGCGCCTTTTTTCCTCGGTTTCGCGGCGCCATGGAATGGTCCTTATGAGCAAAGAGAAGAGTGAAGAGTACGGCGAAAAAGAAGCCCAAGCTCGTTTCGAGGCTGCGCTGCGTGGCGCGCTCAAGACGCCCCACAAGCCGCTAAAGGAAAAGCCGAAGGTGAAGAAGGTGGCGAAGAAAACGAAACGGAAGAGAGCATCTAAATGAGCTTTATTCAGCAAGAGATTGAACGGGTTGGGAACGCACTTACAAGTGCCCAGCCCGACAATAGATATGCTGAGCTATATGCAGTTCAGCAGGCGCTAGTATGGGCTCTAGAGCCCGTCGTGTTTAAGTCGCCTTACGATATGATTGCGGTTAGCGACACTCCGGAAGGCTTAAGAGATTGTCCGGAAGGAAATGATCAGTTTCAGTCTTCAAGTAATCGCGACCATCGTGTTTAGCGATTTTCACCCAAACAGATTTCCCTTGTTCGCTGACATAATAGTATTGGGGATCTCGTCTGACGTTCGCAATCGCCGTTTCTTCGGAGTCTTTAAACCCAGTCCCACCGACCGCTTGAATGCGGCGGTGACGATCTTCGTGATTGGGTAGTTTTGTAATGCAGGTTATTTGACGCGGGGCCATCTGACCCTCCTATGAAATGAGGGCAGACCTTGACCTTTCGTGCAGAATCTCGATGATGAGATTGTTACCTACACTTTAAGCTCATGAACCCGTCCCTCGGGTTAATGAGCAACTCGGGGCCGCCGGCGCCAACCGGCGGTCTCCCCCGAATCACTCAAGGCGAGTCTTGCACGAAACTGCAACCGGGAGTCGATCCGGTTCATGATTTGTGCACTATCCACAGATCGACTATCGAGTGCGCCAATATTTGACGAACTTCGGCTTTGATTTTGACTGTGGATAACGTCTGGCCCGCCAGCGCAGAAAGCGCCGAGCCAACCGCTTAAAATCAGGCTCAGTTAGGTTGACGATACGTCAGACGCTTGCCAGCCGCGCCTTTGATGGCAAGGTCCGCCCGTTCTCCGTCGTTGACGCCCAATGCGACGCGGTTGGAATAACGGAAGTCGAATTCTGAAAGATAGCGGTGCAGGTGCTTCTCAGCGCAATGCTGATAGACGCCTTTCATGCCTCGCTTGAAGATCGAATAGTAGCCTTCAACCGTGTTGGTGTAGGCATCGCCGCGAGCGTATTCGTCCTGCTTGTGGTTGACGGTATCGTGGCTCGCAAATTCGCGGCCAATCTCTTTGTAAGACGGCATTTCGTCGGTCATCAACTTGGCTTCGCGGGAAAGGTTCTCGCGAATGATAGGCTGAAGATCGACAATGCGAACGCCGTCCACATGGAAACTGCGGGCCGAGCCGCCACGCTCAACGAGCGTGAACACGATGTTTTTGTGAGACCATGCGGACTTGCGCTTTGGCTGGCCAGCGCGGCGACCAACGAATGTTTCATCGGCCTCAACGGCACCACCGCCAGAGCCCATGGGAGGCATTAGGCCGCCCGCCCGCATGGCTTCGCGAATGCGATGGGTCAGGAACCACGCCGACTTGTAAGTGATGCCCAAGGCCCGGTGAAGCTGATGGCTGCTCATGCCCTTCTTGCTGGATGCCATCAGGAAGAACGCCTGTAGCCAGACGTTCAGCTTGATATGGCTGGACTCCATGACGCTCTTGGTGGTGACGGAAAAGTCCTTCCGGCATTCCTTGACGCGGCAACGGTAGACACCCGGCTTCTTGGTGGCGAATGTCTCGTTCATGGTCCCGCAATGCGGACAAACGCGCTCAGAGCCCCAGCGAAGGGCTTCAAGGTACTCGCGGGCAGCTTCCGGGCTCTGAAAGTGGGGCGCGTTGAACATGGACTTGGACATGGCGGCCGATCCGGGTGTTTTGATGGCCCCATTCTACCTGTAGCGTTTGTGGTGTCAAGTATATAATCGCCAGCGCGATAGTGGAACGGATGCAGAATGCAGTGAGAAAAGAATGTGTCAGCCCTTGGCTGCGACTTCCTTTGCGAACGTGTCACGCAAGCCGATGGTCCGGTTGAACACCGGATGCTCCGGCGTCGAATCCGGATCCGGCACGAAATAGCCCTGCCGCTCGAACTGAACCGGCTCGCGCGAGCGGGCTTCCACAATCGCGGGCTCGATGCGCGCGTCGCTCAGAATCTCCAGCGATTGCGGATTGAGATCACCGGCGAAATTGGCAGCATCGGGACTGGGATTTGTGAAAAGCTGATTGTAGAGGCGGATCTCGGCCGGCCGCGACTTTGCCGCCGAAAGCCAGTGCATGGTTGCCTTGACCTTGCGCCCGTCGGGCGCGTTGCCGCCTTTGGTCGCCGGATCGTAGGTGCAGCGGAGTTCGACGACCTCGCCGGCTGTGTTCTTCACCACATCATGGCACTTGATGAAGTAAGCATAACGCAGCCGCACTTCGTTGCCCGGCGAGAGGCGAAAGAATTTCTTGGGCGGGTTCTCCATGAAATCGTCGTGCTCGATGAAGAGCTCGCGGCCGAACGCGATCTTCCGCATACCCGCCGCGGGATCGTCGGGATGATTGACCGCCTCTAGCTCCTCGAGCTGGCCTTCTGGATAGTTCTCGATCATGACTTTCAAGGGCCGCAGCACCGCCATGCGCCGCAGCGCCGTGCGATTGAGCTCTTCGCGGATACAAAACTCCAGCATGCCGACATCGACCACGCTGTTGGCTTTGGCTACCCCGATGCGCTTGATGAACCCGCGGATCGCCGCCGGCGGCACGCCGCGCCGCTTCAAACCGGCAAGGCTCGGCATCCGCGGATCGTCCCAGCCTGCAACATGGCCGCCGCGCACGAGCTCGGTCAGCACGCGCTTTGAGAGAAGCGTATAGGTCAGGTTGAGGCGGGCGAATTCGTATTGATGCGGCTTCGACGGCACCGGCAGCTTGTCGAGCAGCCAATCATAGAGCGGCCGATGGTCCTCGAATTCCAGCGTGCAGATCGAATGCGTGATGCCCTCGATCGCGTCCGACTGGCCATGGGCATAGTCGTAGCTCGGGTAGATCGACCATTTGTCGCCGGTGCGCGGGTGCGTAGCGTGCAGGATGCGGTAAAGCACGGGATCGCGCAGATTAATGTTGCCCGATGCCATATCGATCTTGGCCCGCAGCACGCGGGCGCCGTTCGGAAACTCGCCCGCCCTCATGCGGCGAAACAGATCGAGATTTTCCGCAATCGACCGCTCGCGGAACGGACTGTTCTTGCCCGCTTCCGTCAGCGTGCCCCGGGTGAGCCGGATCTGCTCCTGTGACTGGTCGTCGACATAGGCGTCGCCGTTGCGGATCAAAATCTCCGCCCATTCGTAAAGCCGCTCGAAATAATCCGATGCATAGAACAGGTTCGATCCCCAGTCATAGCCAAGCCAGTGCACGTCGGCCTGAATTGAATCGATATATTCCTGCTCCTCCTTGGTCGGATTAGTATCGTCGAACCGCAGGTGACAGCGCCCGGCAAATTCCTGCGCGATGCCGAAATTGAGCGCGATCGACTTGGCATGGCCGATATGCAAATAGCCATTCGGTTCCGGCGGAAACCGGGTCACGATCTGCTTACGCCTGCCCTGGTCGAGATCGGCCGCAACGATGTCGCGAATGAAATCGCGCCCCGCCTCGGCCGTTACCGTTTCTGTCGTCATCACCTGTTCCTGTTCGGAAAATCAGCGAACCTTCTGCCAAATTCGCACGGTCTGGCCAAGCCTTCTTGACAACAAGGCCTGCTTGCAAGGCTTTAGTTATGTACGGTTCCTGCTATACACCACGCCGCCTACGCCCATAGACCCGCTCACGCAATGACTGATCCCGTCGTCACCCGCTTTGCCCCCTCGCCGACCGGCTTCCTCCATATCGGAGGTGCCCGAACGGCGCTGTTCAATTGGCTCTATGCGAGGAAATTCGGCGGCAAGATGCTGCTGCGGATCGAGGACACCGACCGCGAACGATCAACCAAGGAAGCGATTTTGGCCATATTGGACGGGCTGAAATGGCTCGAGCTCGATTGGGATGGCGACGTCATCTACCAGTTCAGCCGGGCCGCGCGCCACCGCGAGGTGGCAGAGCAACTGCTCGCCGGCGGCAAGGCCTATCGCTGTTACGCGACGGCGGAACAACTGACGGCGATGCGCGAGAAGGCGCGCGCCGAAGGCCGCACCCGGCTCTATGACGGCATGTGGCGCGACCGCGACCCGTCGGAAGCCCCAGACGGCATCAAGCCGACGATCCGGCTTCGCGCGCCCTTGACCGGCGAGACCGTGATCGAGGATCAGGTTCAGGGCCGCGTGGTCTGGCAGAACGAGAACCTCGACGACCTCGTCCTGCTGCGCGGCGACGGCAACCCGACCTACATGCTCGCCGTCGTGGTTGACGATCATGACATGGGTGTCACCCATGTCATCCGAGGCGACGATCATTTGATCAACGCCGCGCGCCAGAAGCAGATCTACGACGCGCTGGAATGGTCCCTTCCCAGCATGTCGCATATTCCGCTGATCCATGGGCCGGACGGCTCGAAACTATCGAAGCGTCATGGGGCGTTGGGCGTCGATGCCTACCGCTCGCTGGGATACCTGCCGGCGGCGCTGCGCAACTACCTGGTCCGGCTCGGCTGGAGCCATGGCGACCAGGAGATCTTTTCGACCGAGGAGATGATGGCCGCGTTCGACTTGTCGGGCGTCGGCCGATCTGCCGCGCGGTTCGATTTCGCCAAGCTGGAGAACCTCAACGGCCACTACATCCGTCACGCCGACGATCAATCTCTCGTGACCATGCTCGAAGGCCTGCTGGACTACATCCCCAACGGTTCCGACCTCAAGGCAAAACTCAACGACACCACATGCGCGCAATTGCTCAAGGCCATGCCGAGCCTGAAGGAGCGCGCCAAGACGCTGATCGAGCTGGTCGACGCCGCCGATTTCATTTTCGCCGACCGCCCGCTCGAAATGGAGCCCAAAGCTGCAGCCCTGCTGACGCCGGAAACGCGCGAACTGATCGGCAGGCTGCGCCAGGCGCTGGAGACGGTGACACCCTGGAGCATTGCGACCACCGAAGTCGCCATGCGCGCGTTTGTGGAGGCCAACAATCTGAAGCTTGGCGCGGTGGCCCAGCCGCTGCGCGTGGCGCTCACGGGGCGCACGACGTCGCCGGGAATATTCGAAGTGCTGGCGGTTCTGGGGCGAGAGGAATGCCTTGCCCGGCTGAAGGATCAGGCTACCGCCTAAGGGCTGACCGGCGCAGGTTGGCGTCCATCTTGCAGCGCACACGCCAATAAGATACCCATTTGGGAGACAGCTTCTAGACAAACCGGCCCGCCTCGCTATCTCGTCAATAAGCGCCAAGGACGGGTGGTTTTCTGCAACGACTTCATCGGGGACCTCACGATGGACGCAAAATCCAGCACCAAAATCGCAACGCTGACGGTCGGCAACAAGACCTACGATTTCCCGATTTTGAGGGGCACGATCGGGCCCGACGTCATCGATATCGCCAAGCTCTACGCCCAGTCCGGGATGTTCACCTACGACCCCGGCTTCACATCTACCGGCAGCTGCCAGTCCAAGATCACCTATATCGATGGCGACGCCGGCGTCTTGGAATACCGCGGCTACCCGATCGAACAGCTCGCCGAGCGCGGCGACTTCCTCGAAACCTGTTATCTCCTGCTCTACGGGGAGTTGCCGACCAAGGCCCAGAAGGACGACTTCGACAGCCGTGTGATCCATCACACTATGGTTCACGAGCAGATGGCCCGCTTCTTCCAGGGTTTCCGCCGCGACGCCCATCCGATGGCGATCATGGTGGCAGCCGTCGGCGCACTTGCCGCGTTCTATCACGACTCTACCGACATCACCGATCCGCAGCAGCGCATGATCGCCTCGATGCGGATGATCGCGAAAGTCCCGACGCTGGCCGCGATGGCGTACAAATACACCATCGGCCAGCCATTCATCTATCCGAAGAACTCGCTGAGCTTTGCCGAGAACTTCCTGAATATGTGCTTTGCTGTGCCGTGCGAGGAATACAAGATCAATCCGGTGCTGGCGGATGCACTCGACAAGATCTTCATCTTACACGCCGACCACGAGCAAAACGCGTCGACCTCGACGGTGCGCATCGCCGGTTCCTCCGGCGCCAACCCGTTCGCTTGCATCGCCGCCGGCATCGCCTGCCTGTGGGGCCCGGCGCATGGCGGTGCCAACGAAGCGGCGCTCGCGATGCTGGCCGACATCGGCACGGTCGACAAGATTCCCGACTTCATCAAACGGGTGAAGGACAAGAACAGCGAAGTCCGCCTGATGGGCTTTGGGCATCGCGTCTACAAGAACTACGATCCGCGCGCCAAGATCATGCAGAAGATGTGCCACGCGGTGCTGGCGGAAACCGGCCACGGCGACGATCCGATGCTCAAGGTCGCCCTGGAACTGGAGAAGATCGCGCTGCATGATCCATATTTCATCGACCGCAAGCTGTATCCAAATGTCGACTTCTATTCGGGCATCACGCTGAAGGCGATGGGTTTCCCGACCTCAATGTTCACTGTGCTGTTCGCGGTCGCCCGTACCGTCGGCTGGATCAGCCAGTGGAGCGAGATGATCGAGGACCCGCAGCAGAAGATCGGCCGCCCACGCCAGCTCTATACCGGCGTCACGCGCCGCGAGTACGTCGATATCGCCATGCGCAAGTAAGCGCGCATGAGCCTAGCCGACGCGCGCCGATAGGCCCGAAAGAGCGTAGAGCCAGCCAAGCAAGGTCACGACTGACAGCAGCGTCGTCATCGAGACGGTGGCTGCGACCAGCGGCTCCTCGACCTTGTACTCCCCGGCAAGGATGTACATGGTCTTGGCCGTCGGCACGGCGGCGCAGATCACGGCGGCAATCGTGTAGAGCGGATTTAGTCCCGAGGCCACGCACAGGCCATATACAACTAATGGCATGATCACCAACTTCACGGCCGCCAAAGCGGCGGACGCCGCGAGGTTTGAGCGCACTCCGTCCAGCGACAGGCTGAGCCCTATCGCAAAGAGCGCGCAGGGGGTAAGCGCACCGGCGAAGATGTTCATATAGGCCGCCAATGGCGGTGGAAGCGTCAGGCCACCGATCGTCCAGGCGAGCCCAAGCAGGGTGGACAGCATCATCGGATTGAGCACGATCTGCTTTGCCAGTAAGCGGATCCCAGCAGGCGGACCGCGGCGGCCGGGCCCGACCTCCAACAGGATCACGGTAGCCGGAAACATCACTGCAGCGACGAACACGGTCGCGATGGCGGCCGGCAGTACGGCAGGCTGGCCGTAGATGGCGTGGAGGATCGGCAGCGCCACAAATCCGGTATTGGTCATCGCCGCCGCCATTCCATACATCGTGCTGCTGCCGAGGTCGCGCGTCCAGGCGATGCGAACCGCCATGAATACCAGCACGAAGCACAGCAGCGAGCCGCCTCCGAATGCCAGCAGAAAACGCCACTCCAAAAGATTACGCGCCGGCTCCTGTGCCACGGTGACGAACAGCAGCGCCGGCATCGCCACGTTATAGGCGAAATGCACGAGCCCGTCGGCGAGCGAACGCGAGATGTAACCGAGCTGTCCGGCCAGCCAGCCGGTGACGATCACCGCGAAAACGGGGAGCACCAAGTCGACGACTTGCATCCGCTCTATCCCTCGTTAGCGTTGCACCAACTCCGCTGGTTCTCTTCTGCATCGATATCCGAAAGATCACCAAAATGATACGGCTCGCTCTTTGCACAAACCCTGAAAGATCCAATCTCTAATTGGAGCGCCGCGACTTTCGCATCGTCGAAAGCACAATGTCGGCGGCCCGCACGCTCGGCGACGCGCTGCCGGTCGACATGATCGAGTCGATCTTCGCAAAAGCGTCGACCTGCCGCTGCCGCAAGGGAGAATCACTGAACACATCGTGCAGCGCCGGTGATAGCTTTTCCGGGGTGCAGTCCTGCTGGATGAATTCCGGCACGACGTTGGAGCCGAGAACGAGGTTGGCCAGAATGACCGACTGCACCTTAATAGCGCGCTTGAGGATCAGCGCCTCGGCCGCGCCGACCCGGTAGGCTGCGACCATGGGCACGCCGGCGAGCGCTAGCTCGAGGGTCACGGTGCCGGACTTGGCAAGGGCTGCGTGGGCGATCCGGAACGCTGCCCGTTTTTCTGTTTCACCGACCACGATTCGCGGCTCGACCGGCCAGCCCTTGACGCCGTCCCGCACTGCCTGCTCCAGATGCGGCATGGTCGGAAGGATCAACTCAAACGGGATATGTTGGTCGCGCAACAGGCCGAGCGTCGCGCCAAACACGCCCATATGATGCCTGATCTCGCTGCGGCGGCTTCCCGGCAGCACCAGCAAGACCGGCGGCGCTTTGCCCCGGCGCGCTCGTTCCTCGGCGTTGGGACGCAGCGTCGCGAGCTGCTCAGTCAGGGGATGACCGACATAGCTGCAGGGCGGCCCGCGCAGCCTGCGATAGGCCTCAGGCTCGAACGGCAATAGCGCCAGCACGTGATCGACATAGGTGACCATCGCGCGCGCGCGCCCCTGACGCCAGGCCCAGACCGATGGCGATACATAGTCGATGATCGGGATCAAGGGATCGCGGGCACGGACCCGCCTGGCCACCCGATGGGTGAAATCTGGGCTGTCGATGATCACGAGAACATCGGGCGACGCATCGATGACGGCGGCCGCGGTCTGCCTGATCAGCCGCAGGATCTTCGGCAATTGCACCACGATCACCGCAAGCCCCATGATCGACAATTCCTCGATCGGAAACCGCGAGGTCATTCCCTCCGCCGCCATCGCACGGCCGCCGACGCCCTCGAACTGAACGGCATCGCCGAGCCGCTGGCGCAGCACTTTCATCAGGCCGGCACCGAGCCGGTCGCCGGACTCTTCCGTGGCGATCAGGAAAACCCTTCGCCCGACATGCTTGGACGCGTGTGTGGGCATCAGCCGGCAACACCCGTGACGAACACACCGGCGGCGTCGGCCGTCTCGATCATGGCCTGCGGTTCGGCGACGATCGTATCGCCCGCCGCGATCGCTATCCCGGCGAGTTCTGCCTTCACCGCACCCTCGACAGTCCGCGGGCCGATGGTCGGAAGGTCGAAGCGCAGATCCTGTCCGCGCTTGGGCATTTTCACCAGCACGCCGCGGCGCGGCGCGGCGCGGATCCGGCCTTGCTTGCGCAGGTGCGCAATCCGCGCCAGCAACGCGTCGGTGCCTTCGATATCCTCCACGGCGACGACATGGCCGTCGATCACGACGACGGCCTGACCGATGTCGAAGGGTCCAAGCGCGGAAAGCACCTCACGCCCCTTTGCAATATCGGCGGCCGCATCGGCATCGGGCCCAGCGTGAGTGAGCGAGCCGACCGGCACCAAGAGATCAGGCGCCACATCCTTGATCCCGACCATCCGAAAGCCGTCGCGTTCGAGGATGCGGCCGATGCCGGAGAGCAGGTGATCGTCGCCGCCGCGAAACGCTGCGAGCACATGGCCGATCACGCGAAGCGTGCCCCAGTCGAGCCTGATCTCGGACAATGCCGGCCGCACCAGCGTGCCGATGAAGACCAGGTCGCGGCAGCCCTCGCTGCGAAACAATCTTACCGCGCGCCCAATCTGTCCAACCGATATCCAGTGGTGACGAAAGCGTTCGACGCCGCCGGGATCGCACGCGCCTTTCAGCGCGAACAGCACGCAATCGATGCCGCGTGCTTTCAAGCAATCGGCGACCGCAAACGGCATCGCTCCACCTGCCGCGATCAGGCCGACCGGCGATGTGACCTGTAGCGCCTTGTCGGTCATGGCCGCATCATCAATGCCGGCTGCCGTCGTCGGCCGGAAGACACAACGCGCGGTGCTTGGCGTCGCCGATAAAGGTCAGTATCTCGGCGATCGCAGGATCTTCCGCCGCCATCGGCTGCACCTCGATCAGCCGTTCGGCGAAGATACCGGGCCCGTGAAATAGCTTTTGATAAAATGCGCGCACCGTCGCGAGCCGCTCCTTGGTGAATTTGCGGCGCTTCATGCCGATGATATTGAGGCCTTCGAGGCTCGCATATTGGCCATTGACCAGCCCGAACGGAATGACGTCGCCGCGAACGCCGCAGACCCCGCCGACCATTACCTGGGGACCAACCCGCGTGAACTGGTGCACCGCCGACAATCCGCCGATGAAGACGAAATCTCCGATCTCGCAATGGCCGCCAAGCGTGGCCGAGGTTGCGAAAATCACATCATGGCCGACTTGGCAGTCATGCCCGACATGGCTGCAATTCATGAAATAGCCGCGATCGCCGACCCGCGTGATGCCGCCGCCTGAGACTGTGCCGGCATTCATGGTCACGGATTCCCGGATGGTACAGTCCGCACCGATCTGAAGCTTGGTGAGTTCGCCGCGATAGCTCAGCGATTGCGGCGGCGTGCCCAGCGACACAAAGGGATAGATCGTGCAGCCGTCGCCGATCGTGGTTTGCGCCGTGATGTGGACGTGACTGATCAGCTTGCAATTGGAGCCGATGACGACGTGGCGACCGATGATGCAGTAGGGACCGATCGAGGTGCCCTCGCCGATCACAGCGCCGTCCTCAACCCGCGCGGTGGGATCGATCGTGCTCATCGAATGATTCGGTACCGGTTCGCATTAAGTGCGGATGTATTTGATTTTGCAGTGGTTAGCGCGCAGTTCCGGGACTGTCCAGTGACGTATCGTTACGGCGTGTTTCGCCACCGAGCCCGCAAGGCGCGGTAAAGAAGCAATTGAAATCGGAATCGAGATTGAAATGCGCGTCCGAGGCGGTATTGGACGTCAGGTCATGCTGCCGGGCAGGAAGCAGCGGATGGTAATCCCCGACGCGTCCTTGATTCGCCAGA
The DNA here is from genome assembly GCA_005884765.1 of Alphaproteobacteria bacterium. Taxonomy (GTDB): domain Bacteria; phylum Pseudomonadota; class Alphaproteobacteria; order Rhizobiales; family Xanthobacteraceae; genus Bradyrhizobium. The sequence goes on along the minus strand of VAZV01000185.1, from coordinate 12,475 downwards.
CCATGGTTCGACCTGCACGGTTTGGCTCCGTGATGACAGCATCATCCGGGACCATGATCCACTGTCCATCGAGGCGAACACGGTAATGGCCGTCCTTGGATTCCCAGTCCGGATCGGCAACGAGAAAACCGTCCGCATCCGAGCAACACAATCCTTTGGCACTTTTGAGGGAATCGAACCACGGCTTCAGCGGCGATCCTGCGTAACGGCCGTCGTCGCGCGCCGTTGCGCTGCCTGTCAGAACAGCAGCCACGGCTACCGCCGCCATCGAGGTTTTGACAAAATTCATCAATCCACCTCGCCGACGAGGGCCCCGGTAGCCCCTCGTCCGAACGGTTTCATAAGCCCCAAATTGGGCAGAAGTTCCTCGTGCGGAGGTGATTGCGATCACTTGGCCGTAACAAATGCGCCTAAGTCCGTGATCGGACTTGCAGGCGGCTGAATTTAGCTCACGATGGGCGCAGCACGGCTGGTTCTGCTGATCGTTCGAAGCGTCGGACGATCGACCATCACCGATTCTGCCGAGGCGAACGCCTTCAGTCGGTCAGCATCGCGCCGACATCGGCTTCGGCGACGATCGCGCCGTTTACCTTGGCCTCTCCGTGAAACCACCACATGGTCTTGCGGCGGCCGATCGAACGCATGTGATATTCGATGGTATCGCCGGGCATCACGGGCTTACGAAACTTGCACTTGTCGATGGTGAGAAAATAGACCGCGCGCGGTTTCTCCGTGCCTTCGACCGATTTGATGCCGATCACGCCCGCGGTCTGGGCCATGGCTTCAATCATCATGACGCCGGGATAGACCGGCCGATCGGGAAAATGCCCCTGAAACGGCGGCTCGTTGAAGGTGACGTTTTTGACACCGATGCCGGAATAATCGGTGCGGATATTGACGACCCGGTCGATCAGCAGCATGGGATAGCGGTGCGGCAGGGTCGTGAGGATGTCGTTGATGTCAACGAGCGCAATCTTGACCGGTGCCTCCTCCATCACTCCCGCCCCTCGCCCTTCGGGTCGGGCGTGCCATCGCGCACCAGGCGCTCCACCGCAATGATTTCCCTGAACCACTGCTTGGTCGGCTTTGCGAAGTGACCACCCCAGCGTCCGTTGGGTGGAATATCGTCCTTGACCGCACTCATCGCCGTCACCTGGGCTCCGTCGCCGATCCGGAGATGGTTGTTGATTCCCACCTTGGCGCCGAGCGCCACATTGTCGCCGATGGTCAGGCTGCCGGCGAGCCCGATCTGGGCCGCCAGCAGGCAGCGTCTGCCAATCGTCACATTGTGGCCGATCTGGACCTGATTGTCGATTTTAGTGCCCTCGCCGATGACGGTATCGCGCAGGCTGCCGCGATCGATGGTCGTTCCGGCGCCGATTTCCACGTCGTTCTGGATCAGCACCCGGCCGGTCTGCGGCACCTTCACATGGCCATCCGGGCCAAAGAACACGAAACCGTAGCCGTCCTGACCGATGCTGCAGCCGGGATGGATCAGGACATTATTGCCGATCAGCGCGCATTGGATGGCACTGCGTGCCCCAACATTGCACTCGCGGCCAATCCGGACGTGGGCGGCGATCACCGCCCCCGCCCCGATCACGGTGCCGGCGCCGATTTCAACATGCGGGCCGATCACCGCGAGCGGATCGACAATGACATCATCTTCCAGATGCGCCGTCGGATCGATGACGGCGGATTCTGCGATACCGGCGTTACCGACCCAGGATTGCGGCCGTAGCGCGTCGCCGTGGAACTGGCGCGCCACCTTGACGAATTCGCGGAACGGCTGCGCGGCGCGCAACACCGCCACGTGGCCGGGAACGCGGGCCTCGAACCGCGCACTCACCAGGCAAGCGCCGGCTTTGGTCGAGGCAAGCTGACTGGCATATTTCAGATTGTCGAAAAATGTGAGGTGCATTGGACCTGCTTCGTCGAGCGACGCCAGTCCCCTGACCTTCTGGCCGGCGCGCGAAGCGTCGACCAAGGTAGCTTTCGTCAACGCGGCGATATCGGCGAGCGTCGACAAAGCGGGTCGTTCAAAGAATATCGGCTGTGCCATTCCACCCGTCGCGGTCCGGCCGGTGATCGAAACTAGGACCTCGGTTCTGATCAGTCAGAATCACACAGTCTCTTTGTTTTGACGCGTTCTCTTCACGCGAACCGGTACCTGCTTCGCTTGAAAACGCCTAGAACGAAGTCCCACCGCCAAACTTGAATTGCTGCACGCGGTCGAACTGACCCTTGGTGAGCGGGACCGCATAGTCGAAGCGCAGCGGTCCGAACGGCGAGGCCCAGATCAAGCCGACACCGACCGACGAACGCACGACGTTGCTGTTGTCGTACACCAATCCCGTGCAGGTTCCCGCCGAAATGGGGGAGGCCCCCGGCAGCGACGGCTTGATGCAGTTCGAGTTTTGCGGCGTCGTGAGTTCGCCCGTTGCGGCCCACGTCGTCGGCCCCTTGTAGTCATACAGCCCGCCGGCATCAGCATAGACGGCGCCCTTCAAGCCCACTTCCTTGGGCAGAAACCAGAACGGCATCTGCAATTCGAATGAAGCACCCCAATATTTGGTGCCGCCGAGTGCGTCCTGGGTGCCGAAGGGATTGATGTCACGCGGGCCGATACCGTTCGGGGCGAAGCCGCGCACCAGATTCGGTCCCATCTGGAACTGGTCCAGCATGCGCAGGTCACTGCCGACCTTGTTCAGGATGCCGCCCTGCAAGTGGACCAGTCCGACGATATCGCTAACCAGTGGCGTGTAATATTTGCCGTCGATTGTCGATTTCAGGTAGCTCACATCGCCGCCCACGCCGGCGAAGTCCTGCCGGAAGTCGACCAACAGACCGTCGGTCGGGTTCTTGTTGTTGTCGAGCGTGTTGTAGTTGAGCGAGTAACCAACCGATGAAGTCAACGTCTTGCCGCTCGCGAGCTCCTTGCGAATCGGCAGCGACGCTTCGCCGTCGCTGTAGCAAAACAGACCGATACCCGAAGCGTCGACCGCGCCCATGGCGTTCCCGCCATTCGCCGCGACAAATGCCGGTGACGGATTGAAGGGAAGATTTGGATTATTGAAGGTGTTGTTACAATTCGCCAGATAGGACGGCAGCGTGATCTTCTGTTCATAAAGCGAATAACGGAGCTGCAGCGTGAGGTCTTCGCGTAGCCCGAAGCCCAGCCGGGGGCTGAAGCCCAGCGTCTTGGTGCCGTACGAGATGAAATTGTTGGCGAGTTGTTCGCGATAAAAAATATCGAGGCCACCGGCAACGCGATAGTCCAGCAGATAGGGGTCGACGAACGACAGCGAGCCGCCGCGGGCGTACTGGCCATAGGTCACGGCCGCCTTGGCGAACAGGCCGCGGCCGAGGAAGTTACGCTCGGAAATGCTGACTTCGCCGAGCGCGCCATCGGTGGTCGAATAACCACCCGATACCGAGAAGTCGCCGGTCGATTTCTCCTCGAGATCGACGACGAGAATGACGCGATCGCTCGACGAACCCGGCTCGGTCCCGATCTTCACGGTCTTGAAGTAATCGAGATTCTTCAGCCGGCGCTCGGCACGGTCCACCAGCGCACGATTATAGGCGTCACCCTCGGACACGTCGAATTCGCGGCGAATCACGTAATCCCGCGTGCGGGTATTGCCGCGTATGTTGATGCGCTCGATGTAAGTCCGCGGCCCCTCGTCGATACCAAACACGATCGAGACGGTGTGGGCGTCGAAATTGCGGTCGCCGCGCGGATGCACGATTGCAAAGGCGTAACCGCGCCGCGAGGCCTCGATCTGCATTTCCTCGACCGACTTCTCCAGCGCCTCGGCGTTGTAAACCGAGCCGACATAGACGTGCGAGAAGCTGCTCAGCGTATTTCCGTCGAGCGTCGCGATGGATGAATTGAACGCGACCGACCCCACACGATATTGCTGGCCTTCCTCGATCTTGAAGGTCACCAGGAAGCCCTTGCGTTCCGGGTCGTATTCGGTCAGCGCCGCCACCACCTGCACGTCGGCATAGCCGTGCTTGAGGTAAAAGCGGCGAATCAAATCGCGATCGGCCTCGACCCGGTCCGGATCATAGACGTCGGCGCCGCCGAGGAAGCTCAAGAGATTCGATTCGCGCGTCTTGATGATGTCGCGCAGGCGATACGACGAATAGGCGACGTTGCCGACGAATTCGATCGACTTGATGCCGGTTTTCGCACCCTCGACGATGGTGAAAACCAGATCGACGCGGTTGTTGGGCTGCTCGATGATTTCCGGCGTTACGCGCACGTCGTAGCGGCCTGAATGGCGGTAGATTTCGACGATGCGCTGGGCATCGGACTGCACCATCGGGCGCGAGAACGTACCGCGCGGCTTGGACTGGATCTCAGCCGTAAGCTGGTCGTCCTTGACCTTCTTGTTGCCCTCGAAGGCGATGCGGCCGATCACCGGGTTTTCGACCACGGTGACAACGATCTTGCCACCCTGCCGGCTGATTCTGACGTCCTGAAACAGGCCGGTTTCGATCAGTGCTTTCAGGCCGTCATCGATCCGCCCCTGGTCGAGGACGCCGCCGGGCCCCGGCTTGAAATAAGAGCGGATGGTCTCGAGTTCGACGCGCCGGTTCCCAACGACCTCGATCGACTGCACGGTCTGGGCAGTGGCCGGCGAGGACGCAAGCATGGACGCCAGCGAGGCCGCGACTGGCACAGCCAACATGATCAGGGCGCCCAAGATGGCCCCCCGTAGCCGCATTCCAACAATCATGCGCAACGCGCCCTTGTCATTCCAATACCGGATCGCGACCCCCGCGAACCGGCAGATTCCCGTCTGCTGCCCCGCTTGTAGCTAATTTCGCGGGGGCGGCAAACGCAACATAGCGGTGCGATTCCATTTTCATTCCAAGACGTTGCCTATTGGCAACGCCACAAAAAAGCCGCGTCAGGATGCCGCCAGATGCAGGATGTCGTTGTAGGTCGCAAACACCATCAGCATCAGCACCAGACCGAGACCGATCCGGAACCCCATTTCCTGCGCCCGTTCCGACAACGGACGCCCGCGAACGGCCTCTACTGCATAGAACAAAAGATGACCGCCATCGAGCAGCGGCACCGGGAACAGGTTCAAAAGCCCAATCGAGATCGAGAGCACCGCGGCGAGGTGCACCAATGCGGCCAGACCGATGGTCGCTACCTGTCCTGAAATCTGGGCAATGCGAAGCGGCCCGCCGACCTGGTCGGCTGCTTCGCGGCCCGTAAAGACGCCGCCGATATACGCAAACGTCCGGTCAATGACGAACCAGGTTTCCTTGACGCCGAGCCACAATGCCGTTGCCGGGTCAACGCGCTCGGTCACGACGTCGCCTGCGGCGGTCTGCCGGGTGATTCCCAATACACCAAGCCGGTGGACGTTGCCGAAAGGATCCTTCACTTCCCGCAGTTGGGGCGTGCCTTGCAGCTGCAACGTGGTATCGCCGCGCCTGACCGTAAATGTCAGCTTTTCTCCGGCCCGCACGCCAACAATGCGTTGCATGTCGGTGAAACTCTCGATCTTGGAGCCGTCAATCGACGTCACGATGTCGCCGACCTGAAATCCGGCCGTCGCGGCAGCGCTGTTCGCCTCGACCTTGTCGACGCGCGCCGACGTGCTTGGTTTGCCGTAAAAGGTGAACAGGCCGGTAAATATCACGATTGCCAAAATGAAATTGGCGATCGGCCCCGCCGCCACGATCGCTGCCCGCGGCCCGACCTTCTTGTGGTGGAAGCTGCCGGCGCGCTCTTCGTCGGTCATATTGGCGAGGGCGTCGGTCGAGGGTGTCGAGGCTTCGGTGTCATCGCCGAAGAACTTCACATAGCCGCCAAGGGGCACCGCGGAGATCTTCCACCGCGTGCCGTGACGGTCGTTGAAACCGGCGAGTTCCGGCCCGAAACCCAGCGAGAATGTCAGTACTTTCACGCCAGCCCAGCGGGCGATGAGAAAGTGGCCGAGTTCATGGAAGAAGACGACAATGGTGAGGACGAACAAAAAGGGGATCGCGTAACCGATGAGCCCATGGTTCAACGTATTGAAACTATGTAGAAAAAACTCAGACATCGATTCCCCTTACCCAAGGCCGGAGGCCCTGTTCCCAACCCTCTTAAGATGCCTTTAAGGCAATTTGAGGCAAGAGGGTGGCGGCCTTGTTTCGCGCGCTATGGTCAACAGCGATGGCGTCGTCGGCCGAGGTCAATGGCGCCAGATTGCCGGAGCGAATCCAGGCCTCGATCGTCGCTTCGACGAGGCGCGCGATCGCACCGAACTTGATCTTGCCGGCGATGAATGCGGCCACCGCGACCTCGTTCGCCGCATTGTATACCGTGGTCGCGCCGCGTCCGGTCCTTAACGATTCGTAAGCAAGCCGCAGTGCCGGGAAACGCTCGAAATCCGGCGCTTCGAACGTCAACTGCCCGATCTTGGCCAGATCGAGCTTCGCCGCTGGCCCCACGATACGCTCGGGCCATCCGAGGCAATGGGCGATCGGCGTGCGCATGTCAGGGGCTCCCAACTGCGCAACGACGGAACGATCCGAAAATTCGACCATACCGTGGATGATCGATTGCGGGTGCACCAGCACGTCGATCTCCTCCGGTGCCAGCGCGAACAGATAGGAGGCCTCGATGACTTCGAGCCCCTTGTTCATCATGGAAGCGGAATCGATGGTGATCTTTTGCCCCATGCTCCAGTTCGGATGCTTCAAGGCCTGTGCCAGCGTCGCCTGCTCGATGTCGGCGGCAGCCCAGGTGCGAAACGGCCCGCCCGACGCGGTGATGATGACGCGGACCAGTTCTTCGCGATTGCCCGAACCCAGTGCCTGAAATAGCGCATTGTGCTCGGAATCGGCGGGTAGAATGCAGGCGCCGGCTTTCGCTGCGCGCTGCATGAAGAAATCGCCTGCGCAGACGAGGCATTCCTTGTTGGCCAGCGCCACGGTGGCGCCACGATCGACCGCCGCAAGCGCGGGCTTCAATCCGGCCGCGCCGCTCACGGCTGCCATTACCCAGTCCGCCGGACGGGCCGCAGCCTCGATGATCGCGCTCTCGCCGGCGCCGCATTCGGTGCGGGTGCCGGCCAACTGCTCTTTCAGCTCCGTCAGCCGGCGCGGATCGGCGATCGCGACAAAGCGCGCGTCGAACTCGCGTGCAAGCTTCGCCAGTGCTTGCACATTGCCGTTCGCGGTCAACGCCTCGACGCGGTAGCGATCGCGCGCGGCCCGCAGCAAATCCATGGTACTGTCGCCGATCGAGCCGGTGGCGCCCAGCACGGTCACGGCGCGGACCGTACCTGCAGCGGCCTTGTTGTTACGCAGCGGAACAGCGCTCATGTCCTCACCAAACCATAAGACCGCGGCCGACGCCATCCATACCGCCCCGCACAAAGCCTAAAATCGCCGCGAGGACGATGGCAGCAACGAACCCGTCCAGGCGGTCCAACAGGCCACCATGTCCGGGAATGATGTGGCTGGAATCCTTGACACCGAAACGGCGTTTTATCGCCGATTCGAAGAGATCGCCGAGTTGTGAAACGATCGAGAGGACCGCCCCCAGCGGTAAAAGCGACGCGGCCTTGCCGAGATCGAACGCCACAAAGCCGCAAGCAACGACGAGACTCGCAACAAAGCCGCCGATGGCGCCTGCCCATGTCTTCTTCGGGCTGACCCGTGGCCAAAGTTTTGGTCCGCCAATGCTCCGGCCTGCGAAATATCCGCCGATATCGGTCGCCCACACAACCAGCAGAACGAAAACCAGTGCCACGAAGCCGTTCCTGGTGTCGAGACGCATCAAAACCGATGCGGCTTGCGCCGCAGCGGCATATAGAAATCCGCCGGCCATCCAGCCGCGCCGCGCTTGCGCGATCGCGGCTACGCCCAGCACGCCGATCAGCAGCACGATGAATGCGGCGCCGATCCACCCCTCGTTGAGACAAAGTCCCGCGGCCACAGTTGCGACAATGCCGGAGGCGACCACGCGCCCCTCGCGCGCAGCTACGATCGTCAGCCACTCGACATAGAGGCCGATCGCGACCAGCGTCACCAGCACGGTCCAGAGCCATCCGCCGGCATACGCGATCGCAATCGCCAGTGGCGCGAGCACCACTGCTGCGGCGACGCGCAAAAGCAGATTACGCGAACTCTGCCCGCCAACCGATTCCGGTGCGCTTTCGCCGTTGCTCACGATCCGGTTTTCGCCGCGGCCAGACCGCCGAAGCGCCGCTCGCGCCGGCCGTATTCGGCGATTGCGCTTTCGAGCGCGGCTTTGTCGAAATCCGGCCAGTGAACCGGCACGAACACGAGTTCGCTGTAGGCCGCCTGCCACATCAGGAAGTTCGACAGCCGCTGTTCGCCGCTGGTGCGGATGATCAGATCGGGATCGGGAATATCCGGCGCGTCGAGATACTGCCCGAGCGCGTCGGCATCGATCGAGGCCGGATCGCGCCTGCCTTCCGCCACCTCACGCGCGAGCCGCTGTGCCGCATTCGCGATTTCCTGGCGCGAACCGTAGTTGAAGGCGACGACGAGATTGAGACGGGTATTGTCACGCGTCAGCTCTTCCGCCTCGCTCAGAAGCGCGCAAATATCGGACTCCAATCCTTGCCGCTCGCCGATGACGCGCACCCTGACGCCGTCGCGATGCAGCGTCGCCAGATCGTTGCGGATGAATCGCCGCAGCAGCCCGAACAGGTCGCCGATTTCGGTCGCGGGCCGCGACCAGTTTTCCGAGCTGAAGGAAAAAATCGTCAGGTAGAGGATGCCGAGCTCGTGGGCGGCGCGAACGACGCGGCGCAATGCCTCGACGCCGCGGCGGTGACCTTCGGCGCGCGGCAGACCGCGGGCCGCAGCCCAACGTCCGTTGCCGTCCATGATGACGGCCACATGCAACGGGCTATCCGTACGATCTGCCCCCTGGCTGGCGGGAGCGGCGGCGTTCGACATCAGTCAGTCCCCAGAAAATCACCGCTGCTTATACGGTGAGGATTTCCTTTTCCTTGGCCGCGAGCAGCTGATCGATCTCGGAGATCATTCCGTCGGTTGCCTTCTGCACATCATGGGCAAGCCGCTCCTGGTCGTCCTCGGAAATCTCGTGGTTCTTCTCGAGCTTCTTGACGGTGTCGAGACCATCGCGCCGGACATGGCGGACCGCGACCTTGGCGGCTTCGGCATATTTGTGCGCGACCTTGACGAGTTCCTTGCGGCGCTCTTCATTGAGCTCGGGAATCCGCAAGCGCAGCACCTGCCCTTCGGTCGCAGGCGAGAGGCCCAGATTGGAATCGACGATCGCCTTCTCAACCGCCTTGACCATCGACTTGTCCCAGACCTGAACGGACAACAGCCGCGGCTCGGGCACGCTGATGGTGGCAAGCTGGTTCAGCGGCATGTGGGTGCCGTAGGCATCGACCTGCACCGGCTCCAGCATCGAGGCCGAGGCGCGGCCGGTCCGCAAGCCGCCCAGCTCATGCTTGAGGGCCTGGGTCGCGCCTTGCATGCGGCGCTTCAATTCATTGATGTCGAAATTACCCGTGGGCATAACGCTCTCCCTTCTGCTACGCCGTCATCAACGCGCCCGACCGGTGGCGGGTCCGACGAGTGAGACCCCGATCAGCCGGCGACGATCGTCCCGTGGCCGGTGCCGCGCAGAATAGCGCCGATCGAACCCGGTTCGGCGATTGAGAAGACGATGATAGGCAGCGACGCCTCGCGGGCAAGCGCGAATGCGGTCGCATCCATGACCTTGTAGTCGCCCTCGATCGCCTGGGAGTGTGTCAAACGGTCAAAACGCTTAGCCGACGGGTCCTTTTTGGGGTCAGCGCTATAGACGCCGTCGACGTTGGTGGCCTTCAGAACCGCCTGGGCCCCGATTTCGGCAGCGCGCAATACCGCCGTGGTGTCGGTCGTAAAGAACGGATTGCCGGTTCCACCGCCAAGCAGCACGATGCGGCCCTCGGCGAGATATTTGTGCGTTGCACCGCGGGTGAACAGCTCGCAGATCTGCGGCATCACGAACGCCGAGAGCGTTCGCGCACCCGTTCCCTTGCGTTCGATCGCGGCCTCGAGCGCCAGGCAGTTCATCACGGTTACGAGCATGCCCATGGTATCGCCGGTCGGCCGGGGTACACCTTGCGACGACACGTCGACGCCCCGGATCATGTTGCCGCCGCCGACGACGACCGCGATCTCGCCGCCCAGGTTCCGGGCGGCAATTAACTCGTCTGCAATCCGCTCAACGGTCGGCTGGTCGATTCCGAAGGAATGGCTGCCGGCGAGATATTCGCCTGACAGCTTGATCACTACGCGACGGTAGACCGGCTCAGCCATTTAGCTTTCCTTCCCGCGCGAACATTCTCCGGCGCGTAACGCCGGAGGGATAAGTTCCGGCGGCTACTTCTTGCCGCTGGCCGCCGCGACCTCGGCTGCGAAATCGGATTCCTGCTTTTCGATTCCCTCGCCAAGAGCATAGCGCACAAATCCAGCGATCTTCACAGCTCCGCCGACCTTGCCCTCAGCTTCCTTGACGGCCTGGGCGACCGATTTGCCGCTGTCATGGATAAAAGCCTGCTCGAGCAGGCAGACTTCCTTGTAGAAGGTCTTGAGCCCGGATTCGACGATCTTCTCGATCACGTTCTCCGGCTTGCCCTGCTGACGGTACTTGTCAGCCAGCACGTCCTTTTCGCGCTTGACCACGGCAGGATCGAGCCCGGCCGGGTCGATTGCCTGTGGATTGGCGGCGGCGACATGCATGGCAAGCTGGCGGCCGAGCTGGGCAAGCTGGTCGGTCTTGCCGGGTGATTCGAGCGCCACGATCACGCCCATCTTGCCGGCGCCCTCGATCACGGCGTTATGCACGTAGCTCGATACCACGCCCTTGGTGACTTCGAGCGACGCGGCGCGGCGCAGCGTCATGTTCTCGCCGATGGTTGCAATGGCGTCGGCAATTGCGGTCTGAACCGTCACGTTGCCGATCTTGGCGGCCTTGATCTTCTCGAGGTCGGCGCCAACCTGCAGCGCGACCTGCGCGATCATTTTGACGAGGCCCTGGAACTGCCCGTTGCGCGCGACGAAGTCGGTCTCGGAATTGACCTCGACGACGACGCCTTTGGTGCCCGACGTCGCGGCGCCGATCAGACCCTCGGCGGCGACGCGGCCGGCCTTTTTGGCGGCCTTTGACAGGCCCTTCTTGCGCAGCCAGTCGATCGCCGTCTGCATGTCGCCGTTGTTCTCGGCGAGCGCCTGCTTGCAATCCATCATGCCCGCGCCGGTCGAGTCGCGCAGGTCCTTGACCATCGCTGCTGTGATCGTTGCCATCGTTGAACGTCCTCTTGCCTGTCAGGGCAATTGCAGCGCGGCTATCTCGCCGCCTCGCCGCCGTCAGGAATTGCCGGAGAATGAAATCGTGGCCGGAAAAGAACTCCGGCCATCGCGTTACGTTATTCCGCTTCCGCGGTCAGCGCCTTGGCCTGGGCAACCCAGCTATCGGCGCGGCTCGGAAGTCCGACCTCTTCGCCGATCTTGTGGACCGTATCGTGATCGAGTTCGGCGAGCTGCCAATAGTGGAAGATACCGAGGTCGTTGAACTTCTTCTCGATCGCACCGGAAACGCCGGTGAGCTTCTTGAGGTCGTCGGCGGAGCCGCGCGGACCCGCCAGACCCTGGAAGCCCGCGGCTTTCGGCGCGGCAGGGATTTCCTCGCGCGCCGGCTGGACGGAGGCGCCGACATCGATGCCGGCGTCGCCCTGCGCCCGCGAAATGCCGTCGATTGCCGCGCGGGCGACCAGGTCGCAATACAGCGAAATGGCGCGACCGGCGTCGTCGTTGCCGGGCACGACATAGGTGATGCCCTTGGGATCGGAATTGGTATCGACGATCGCGGCGACGGGAATATTGAGCCGCCGGGCTTCCGAAATCGCGATGTCTTCCTTGTTGGTGTCGATCACGAAGATCATATCGGGAAGACCGCCCATGTCCTTGATGCCGCCGAGCGAGCGATCGAGCTTGTCGCGTTCGCGCTGCAGGGTCAGCCGTTCCTTCTTGGTGTACTGCGCGCCCTCGCCGGAGCCGAGCATCTCCTCAAGTTGCCGCAGCCGCTTGATCGACCCGGACACCGTCTTCCAGTTGGTCAGCGTGCCGCCGAGCCAGCGCGAATTGACGAAATACTGCGCGGAGCGCTTGGCGGCTTCGGCCACGCCGTCCTGCGCTTGGCGCTTGGTGCCGACGAACAGGATACGGCCGCCTTTGGCGACGGTGTCACTCACCGCCTGGAGCGCGCGATGCAGCAGCGGCACGGTCTGGGCGAGGTCGATGATATGGATGTTGTTGCGGGCACCGAAAATGAAATCCGACATTTTCGGATTCCAGCGGTGCGATTGGTGGCCAAAGTGCACGCCAGCTTCAAGCAGCTGACGCATAGAAAAATCAGGTAGCGCCATGATATCAGTTCTCCGGTTGGTTCCTCCGGAAACGTGTG
>VAZV01000120.1:2692-4351 GCA_005884765.1 Alphaproteobacteria bacterium | reverse complement strand
TTCACCGAATTCATCCTACCCACTCCTGCCAGCCGTCCCTCCGCGATTACGACGGGGCCAGACGGCGCGCTGTGGTTCATCGAGCTTGGCGGCAAGATCGGGCGGATCACGACCGCGGGGAACATCACCGAATTCCAAGGGTGATGGCATTTTGCGTTCTATCACAACGGGGCCTGACGGCGCGCTGTGGTTTACTGAGTTCACGTCGAAAAAGATCGGGCGCATCCGACGACCGCCACGGCTGAAAACTTACAGCTGATCGAATTCGCGGTCCCTGGGTCGCCCGGGCCGCTCGGCATCACGACCGGGCCAGACGGCGCCTTGTGGTTCACCGAAGGGGTTGGAGGCAAAATCGGGCGGATCACGACTACCGGCATGGTCACCGAATTCACGATCCCCACAGCCACGGCCAAGACTGGAGAGATCACGACCGGGCCAGACGGCGCACTTTGGTTCACCGAATCGGTTAGTGGGAAAATCGAACGAATTACCACCGATGACAAGATAACCGAATTTGCTCTTCCCAATGCCGATGCCCAGCCGTGGGGCATCACGACGGGGCCAGACGGTGCCTTGTGGTTTACCGAATCCAGTTGCGTTCGCCAACCAGGTTCTCGCTGCATCGTTGGCAACAAAATCGGCCGGATCACGACCAACGGTTTAATCACCGAATTCACGGTGCCCTCGGACGGTAGCGGACCCCACAGCATCACGACTGGGCCAGACGGCGCACTATGGTTCACTGAATACTATGGGAGCAGGGTCGGACGCTTAGTGCTTCCTTGATCGTCAACGACTGATGGTGATTCGTGATCGGCGCCTCGTGACTAACGAACTAGGCCAGGCCGGCGTTTGATCACCGGCCTGGTCGCTCCGGCAGCCTAAGCTGTGTACTCGACCCAGGACGAATCAACGATCACGTAGTCAGCTGGGAACCAGTAGTAGTAGTCAGTAACATCGTCATAGACCCAATAGCCGTAGTAGTAGACGTCGGCTTGTGCGAGTTGCATGCTGGCAAGCGTTATGCCGGGGGTCGTCTCAGCCAACTTCTGACGAGACCTCACTTTCTTCACCTGCATTCCAGCGGCGGTAACGGCGGTAACCTTGCCGTTGTTCACTTCGGCAAAGACATCGACTTTCTTTCCAGTCGTATGGATCTTGTGCTTGCCATTCTTTTTGATCCCTTCGCCAAGAAGGTCTTTTCCGTTAAGATGGTGTTTCTCCTTCGCGAAGGCGATGCGAGACGCGTCGATCGTGGTAGCTGCCGCGATCATTCCGAGTACGACACGCCGATTAATCATGAACTTGCTCCCTTTGGAATGGCTCTACGCCCACAACGCCGTCAGGATCTCCTGCACGCATTGCGGCCAGTCAGCTTTGTCATTTTGGACCGAACCCGCGATGAACGGGCCGACCACGGAAAAGTCCAAAGATTTCCAATTGCCGTTATAGGGCCCGCCGCCCCCGCGGGGACGGCAGCGAAGATCAAGCAGATGTTGAAAGCGGCCGGTGTTAGTTACCCTGTGCCCATCCGCCGCTCTGCGATTCCCTATGGGTCGTTTAAGACACCCTGATGCCAATGCAGATGTTGAGATCAATAGCGATATTCGCGAGCGTTTTGCTTGCCGCAATAACCCGGGGCAAGCGCTATGGACTTCT
>VAZV01000120.1:0-2672 GCA_005884765.1 Alphaproteobacteria bacterium | reverse complement strand
CGCTGAGCTTGATAGTCCGGGCGGTTTAGTCGGTGAGGCGCTCGCCATCGCGGCAAACATGGCCGCGCGGGGCTGAATACGGATAGTGGTGAAGGCGGGCGCGTCTTGTGCGTCCGCGTGCGGGATGGCGCTGTTTGTATCTGGCAACACGCGCATCGTGCAGATGGGCGGTCGCGTCGGCATTCACTCTTGCCGTAACCCAGATGGTACCCCGGCGCTCGAATGTAACAAGGCCATGGCCGCTAACGCTACCGCGCATGGCGTGCCTTGGGGTGTCATTGAAGGCTTCGGCAACTACACCAAACCGTCGAACATGATGTGGCTTGGAGCCGAAGACGCTGAGTGCTGGGGACTCATGAAGTGGAACGCGCAAGATACCTCGAACAATGGCATGGGCTGTTACAAATGGGGAAGCCGCCTCCCCGCCCAAGAGGTAACCTCTGCCAGCGCAAAAGATGCAGACTACGTGGCTTGTCGAGCCAACGCGGCCACCTCGCGCACGTATTTCGCAAACGGCCATGAGGGGCAGGGCTTTTCCGAAGCGTACCGCACAGCTTGCGAGCGTGTCGCGGTGGACCCTAAGACCCCAAAATACGCAGCTATCGATATCATCATGTGGCTGATGCTAACGGACCCGCACGTCTTGATGCTGAAGCCGGGTACGCTGATGGTGAAGATCTTGGACCGTGACAACGACCAAATCGGCAATTGCTGGAGGTGTATCGCTATAGTGGCCATGTCCGAGGCCATGCACGGCTATCTCCGTGAGGCATTGGGAGACTTCCAGAAAGCCATGGACATCGTTAGGCGCGATACGGGCTCCGTTCCCACGCGGCTTACGGCTAGCATTGATACTGCTGCGGCGCAGGCAGCCAAGCAAAATCGCTAGAACGTGAATTGGTGTGCGACTAGGCCGCCCGATAGTCTTTGAAAACAACGCTCGAATTGTGTGGGGGACCGTCAATAGCGCTCTAGTGACTCGAACCCCCGACGACTCAGAAGACAATTGCGCCGCATTCGCACTCGACCCCTGCTGCCCCCACTTTCGAATACTCCCATTCGGTATAGTAGGCTCGCCGCGCGTAGAGCCGTTTTGCGAGGATCAATAGTTCGCTTTGGCTTGGCTCGCTCATAGTCTCTTCATCGCCTCGCGGCGCCGCGTTTGCGGTGTCACGACCTCGTCCTGTTCCAGCGCCTTCGCGATCGGCGCGATCATGACCGGACCACGCTTCTTGGGTAGCGCGATGACGTGGTCGGCCGCGCCGCGCAGCGTGGGCGGCCTGCCGTGGGCAACCGTGATCGGGTCGTCGAACGTGAGGAACCAGGACATCGGGTGACGGGTGAGATTGAGATTGAGAGACATTCTGTACGGAGCGGTTTTGGAGTCCCCCTTTACTCCGCGAAGCTTGTCGGTGCCCCTGGCCGATGAAAATGGAGAGAGGACAAGCGGATCGTACACAAACTTTTCCCTGTGCCCCGGCTGTACCCCGAGATTTTCGGGGCACACATGGCGGGATAATGGACTGTAACTTGTTGATTTCGTTTGATTTATGGTGGGCGCACAAGGGATCGAACCTTGGACCTCTCCCGTGTGAAGGGAACGCTCTCCCGCTGAGCTATGCGCCCGGGATTTTCGTGTACGACCAGAGCCATTGAAAAATCGGCGTCAGATCGGACGATTTGCCTGTCAGGGCGAGGGGATTTACGAAGTGCGGGCTATCGGTGTCAAGCTGGGCACAACAATGGTCGCCCCGGGCCGTGCGCCAAAACGCTATTTTATCGAGCGGGATCAACGTGATTTGGGCTGTCCAGTCCCCCTCTGCAAAAATATTCCGCTTCGCAGCCACCCCAAATCAGCTTTAGGACTCCCGCGTCCCGTCTCGACATGAGGGGCGGCTCGCGATCGTCACGGACGTGAGGCGGGATGCGGTGGACGCAAGCAGCGCTCTTGACGAACAGCGCTGAGGCGGACGGCAAAGCCGTGTGGTCCTGACGCCCCGACGCTGGCGCCAAGTCTGTGGGTAGCGATCCGCAGGCGACAGTGGCAAAAAAGCCCGGTCACTGGGGAGAGCACGGAATAAGCCGTAAACCATTGCGCGGGGAATGCCCGGGTGATCCCGGCGTGACCGTGGTGACTATGCTCGTGCGCTTTTTTGTTGCGTGCGAGGCTGCGGGCGCATCGAGCGCCCGGCATTCCCTGCGCCCTCTGATTTCTTGGGCGGGAAAATTCAAGGACAAACTCGCGTGGATGCGCGGCGAGATCGCGAAGCTGTGTCTGCAGGCAACGTGGCTGTTTGAAATTTGAATCTGTCGGAATTGGCGAGTACGAATCCGCCGCTCCCCAGCCGTCATCGCCCGGCTTGACCGGGCGATCCAGTACGCCGCGGCTTCTCGCGTCGTCGCTGGCGTCTCTGGAATGCTGGATCGCCCGGTCAAGCCGGGCGATGACAGCCTTGGTTTGGGTCCGCACGGAGCAATCTCAGCCCGCCCCCTGACGGGCGCGGGAGGCGTGCGATTGCAGCGCGCGGATGCGTTCGGCCAGTGTGCTGCCGCCCTCGGGAGCGGTCGCCGTCGCGCTGCCATTGGCGGATTTTGCAGGCGTTGCGCCAACTGCCGGCTCGGCGGCCAGCATCGCCTCGATCGGCGAATTCGGTCCCTCGAGCTGCATCGCA
>VAZV01000119.1 GCA_005884765.1 Alphaproteobacteria bacterium | reverse complement strand
CGCCCGCTTTGGCGACGGCAAGGGCACGAATCCGGAGGAGCTCCTGGGCGCCGCGCACGCCGGCTGCTTCACGATGGCGCTGTCTTTCGCGTTGAACAACGCCGGATTCACCGCCGAAGCGATAGACACCGAGGCGGCAGTCACGCTGGAAAAAGTAAGCGACGCGTGGACGATCACGGCGATTCATCTCACCACACGGGCGCGCGTGCCCTCCATCGACGCAGCGAAATTCGCCGAGATAGCGGGCGGCGCGAAAGCCAATTGCCCTGTGTCACGCGTGCTCAACGCGACCATTACGATGGACGCCAAGCTGGGCGGTTAAGGATGGGCACTGGGCCGAACACGCCGCTCAAGGGGCGCGGCGCAACGTTCAATCCGGGAAACCGCTTCCGCCGCGACACGCGGGAAGCGGTGGACGACGGTTGGACGCCGCCGCCTTCCGAAGGCGAGGTCGATGACCAGGAGCTGCCGCCGCTGAAGACCACGGTCACTCTGCAGCGGTCGCGCACTATCATTGCCAGAAACACTTCGCCCGACATCCCGTTCACGCAATCGATCAATCCGTACCAAGGCTGCGAGCACGGCTGCGTGTACTGCTACGCCCGGCCGACTCATGCTTATCTCGATCTGTCGCCGGGACTGGATTTCGAGACCAAGCTTTTCGCCAAGCCCGACGCCGCGGCGCTGCTCGTAGCCGAGCTCGCCAAGCCCGGCTACGTCTGCGACCCGATCGCGATGGGCACCAACACCGATCCTTATCAGCCGATCGAGCGCGAATGGAAGATCACGCGGCAGATTCTCGAAGTGCTGTCGGCGTGCGAGCACCCGGTATCGATCGTCACCAAGTCGGCGCTGGTCGAGCGGGACATCGATCTATTGGCGCCCATGGCGGCGAAGAATCTCGCGCGCGTCTATGTGTCGATCACCACGCTCGATCGCGATCTGGCGCGGACCCTCGAGCCGCGCGCCGCCGCGCCTCATCGCCGGCTGGCCGCGGTCAAGGCCCTGAGCGACGCGGGCATACCCATCGGCGTGATGACCGCGCCGATTATCCCGCAGCTGACCGACAAAGATCTCGAAGCGATACTCGACGCTGCAAGCGCAAACGGCGCGCGTTATGCCGGGTGGACGCTGGTGCGACTTCCGCACGAGGTCAAGGATCTTTTCCGCGACTGGCTGGCGCAGCACTATCCGCTGCGCGCCGAGCACGTCATGAGCGTGATTCAGCAAATGCGCGGCGGCCGCGACAACGATCCGCAATTCGGCTCGCGCATGCGCGGTGAGGGCATCTTCGCGGACCTCATCTCCCGCCGCTTCGACATCGCATGCCAAAGGCTCGGCTTAAATCGCGAGCGCGCGCCTATGGACATTTCGCGCTTCCGGCCGCCGCGCACCGAGGCCCAGCGCGCCCAGCTCGCGTTGTTCTAGATTTGGGGACGCGGGTTAGCGGAATGGATGAGCTGCGCGAACTAAGCGAGCGGCTTGCCGCGTGCTACACCGGCGCAGTGCACGACGTTCTGCGCATGATGGGGTACGACAACATCGTGCTGCCGCCCGAAATCAAGGCTATCGCGCCGGGAACGCGTCTTGCCGGACCGGCGTGGACGGTCTCCGGCCACATCGATCGCAAGCGCACGCGCGATGAGACGCTCCTCGCTTGGTGCACCATGCTGTCCAAAGCGCCGGCCGGTCATGTGATCGTGTGTCAGCCGCACAATCACGAGATCGCTCTCATGGGCGAGC
Organism: Alphaproteobacteria bacterium; assembly: GCA_005884765.1. Taxonomy (GTDB): domain Bacteria; phylum Pseudomonadota; class Alphaproteobacteria; order Rhizobiales; family Xanthobacteraceae; genus Bradyrhizobium. The sequence goes on along the minus strand of VAZV01000119.1, from coordinate 942 downwards.
TTTCGGCGCAGACGCTTCAGGCGCGCGGCGTGCTGGGTTATGTCGTCGATGGCGGCTCGCGCGATACCGATCTTGTTCTCGCTCAAGGCTTCCCGGTGTTCTGCTCGTTTCTGACCCCCGCCGACATTGTCGAGCGCTGGGTTCCCGACTCCTTCGGAGAGCCGATCACGATCGGCACCGTGACCATTACGAGCGGCGATTATCTCCTCGGCGATCGCGACGGCGTGGTCGTCATTCCGAAGTCGATTGCGCAGGAAGTCGTCACGCGTACCGAAAAAATCGTTGCCACCGAGACCGACATGCGCCGGGCATTGCTGGGCGGCATGGACCCGGTCGAGGCCTATCGCACGTTTGGCAAGTTCTAAACGGGCGTACTTTGGCATCGATCACCAGCCGCCTTCTGGCGACGAAACCATCGTCGCCAGCGAGTGTCCATGCTTTGAGGAGAGTCATTCACGCGTCGGGGCGGTTTTGCGCTGCACAACGCGACAATGGGTTCTTTCCGGCAGGAGGTGCACCATGAGCCGTCCGAATTACCGTGTCCGAGCGAATCACCGCGGCCGATCGAATCACCGTGCGATTCGCGCTGCGTTATCCGCCGCGCTGGCGCTGGCACTGCTGCTCATTGCCGGCGCTGCCGCCGGGTAAATTTATTCCGGTCGGCGGCGATAGAGCCGCTGCCGTCACGCCTGTAACAATGGTTCAGGCGGGCGGTGTCTCGTCGCCCGCGACGGGGGTCTCGGCGGTAGCATCGGGCTCCGCTTCAGCTTTGCTGTCCAACTTGCGCTTGCGCTTTTCTTCCTGCTTTTTCTTCTTTTCCAGTTCCTTCTGGCGCTTCTGGTACTGATAGTTTGGTTTTGCCAATGGGGCACCGTTTTCGGAAAGGTTGGTTTGGAGACCCCATTGTAGGGGCAACTGCGGTTTAACCGCCAGCGATTGCGT
>VAZV01000118.1:1120-5924 GCA_005884765.1 Alphaproteobacteria bacterium | reverse complement strand
ATCATGTGCATGCTGCTGATCGCGACGATGGCGCTGATCTGGAATTTACTGGGGGCATCTTAGACGGCGGTGACGAAGCTCTGCGTACTTCGGCACTTCCTGCATTCGTAAACATGGTGCACGAAACCGGGCTTCTCCCTCTCAGTACAAGCAAAGCGCATCGGCCCATCGCATTTTTGGCAATTGGGCTCTTTGGCAAGAGGAGCTGGAGGAGCGGATTTTGCTTCCATTTAAGTTTAGCACCTTTGTCCGGGCAGGCTACATGAGACGGTCTTACTTGGCTCTCGCTGATGCGCTCAAGGCTCTTTCGATGGCGCGGACCGCCTTGAAAATGGGATTCCCCCTTGAGCAAGACACGCCCGTCTTGATCCTGTTGTCGTCCAGGTTCACGGTCCATTTAAAGCCGGTTGGATTGGCTGTCTGTACGACCTGATACTGGATGCCTTTGTGGTTCATGAAGGGGCATCAGTACCCTCTTGTCTCAGCCCGATCTGAGCAAAATTGAACAGCGGCGGCGAGATGGATGTGATCGTCTGGTAGCCGAACGTCGCGAGCCGCCCTCGCGCCGTTCCCCCCAAGATGGCCCCAGCTTCGTCCCCCCGAACTGGGGCCGTTTCGTTGGGGCACTTGGGGCGTCGTCGCCAAGCCCGCGCGAGCCCTCGCCCATGCGCATGCTGCGGATCGTTATTCGAGGGAATGGATAGCGGTCGGATCAAAGGGCGCTCACCGGACTGCGCTGGGGCTTCTCGTCGGGAAGAAACGCGCGGCGGATTGTTCGGCGCGTTTCCAATCGGCGCGGCGCTCGATCATGGGGACAGCCACAGTAGCCGCGTGCCGGCAGAAGTGGATCGCGATAGCCCGCTCATCGAGCAACCGCGCCGTTACACATTGCTTGTTGGATCATCCCGCTCTATCTCGGGCTTTTCATGCAAAACGGCGCTTAACAGCGAATTGTGAATCTCTATCTTTCCATTGTAGCTGATGAGCCCAAGTTTGCGGAATTTGTTCATAAAGTAGCTGACGCGAGATCGGGTCGTTCCAATCATCTCAGCCAATGTTTCCTGGCTGATATCCAATGGAATGGGCTGAGGTACGCCTTCCGTTCCGAAATGCGCGAGCAGAAGAAGAAGACGGGCGAGCCGCCTCTCACTTGAATTAAAAAGCTGGTCGATCAAGTCCTCTTCAATTCGGCTGTTCCGTGTCAAGAGATACGCCATGAACAGCTCGGAAAATTTCGGCTCGGAACGGAGGGCGGCGATCATCGCTTCCTTGGTGATTGAGGTGAGCACACATTCTTCCATCGCCGTCGTGGTCGCGATGCGCAATGAATGGCCATTGAGGCAGCCCTCGCCGAAGAACTGGCCCGGTTCTAAAATTCCGACGACCGCTTCCTTGCCCTGCTCGGATAGGACCGTGAGCTTGACCCGGCCCTTTTGAATGTAAAAAGCCGTATCCGCCACGTCTCCCTGCTCGAAGACGTACTGATTCTTTTTAATGTTCAAGATCGTTTTACCCGCCCCCACCTTGGCGAGAAAAGCTTGAGGATCGAACTCGGTTTTGGCTGGCTTTCTTCCCACAGGAGCCTCCCTTAGCCCCGATGATCGAGCGCGCATCGTATTATAGCGGTTCCAACTCTGAAATGAAGCAGCTGCATAGGTGATGAGGGGAATTTGACCGGCTAGAGAGGGAGTCCCGCAGGCGTTCGCCTGTCGCAATGTCGATGATCGACTTAGCGAGCTCCATTCGTACTTTCCTGCCACGCCCCAGAATCCACTTGACCGCGTCATGTTCCGTAATAAAGCCCTTGATGACTTCCGTTTCGCCATCGGGCCATAGAATATCGACCCCCCAGCCAGACCCGGGATTTTTCCGCGCCACGAAAGTTGGTCGCTGCTCGGACATCCTTCGAATATCCGTGTATGGCGGCCCGGTTCACGCCAGCTATGCTGCCACAATCAACCTGACCCACTACCTATTTATGGATCGGCTTGACAGAGAGTTTCCGCAATGGGGAAGCAACTCTATGTTGCCGTTTCCCGATGACGAAAGAAGCCGCCAACTGATGCGGCCTATAATGTGAATGCCACAAAGACGAATGCCCCGATAAGGACCACCCGTTACGTGGGCGGCTGTAGACCGGGCGATGATAGCCACTGACTGATCTGGGAAGCGGTCTCTAGCTGACGGGCCTCTCGCAGCAGTTCGGTCTTCAGTGTCCCGTGGGGCAGCTTGGCTGCCTCTACTTTCGCGGCCTCGGATTGCGCGTGCCACTTCTGCTCAGTAGTTTTCTTCTTGGACATGATGCATTCCCCTTACATCAGGCGGGAGCACAACACTCTCAGTCGCCGATAGATGCCGTGATGGGCGGTGATGGGACCCACCTTGGAACCGCAAGTCCTCCCAGCGCTGTTCAATTTTGCTCACTTTTCAAAATAGGTCAGTGGATGATTCAAAATAGGGCCACTGGCCTCGGAAACAGGCCCGTAAGTGATCCAGCGGCATCGCCAAAGGCCGCGCGAGCCTCGCGCGAGCGGCGGCGCGGATAGGTCGAGGGGAGGAGGTTGGGCGGGCCCGATCAAACGGCCACCAGCGGGCCGCGCAGCGCGGCCCATGCGGGGACCGTCAAAGAAGCTGAAGGCGGCTTCGCAATTCAAACCTTCTGATCGCAGATCATACCGCCATCAATGCTGGCTTTGTCTTGCGACGGACGAGGTGTTCACACAAGTCGATCCCGGTGGCCGCCGATCCGGCGCACGCCGAAGGAGTAGCGGCGCGGCCCTCGCCGGAACCGATGTCCCGATAATCATCGATGTCGCTCAATCCCGACATGCGTTCGTGCATCGTTTGCCGCGCCCGCATGCGCGCGACGATGTCCTCGATGGTGTCGCCTATTGTCATCTGCGGCGTGCCGATCGCGTGTTTGCAATCGACCGGATTCGAAGCCTTAGCCTTCAGTAGGATTGTGAGCATCACGTTACCCGCGCCACCCATCTGGCGCGCGACAGATGGCTGTCAACGCCTTGCGCGTTCGGCGCCTGGGCGGCAGGTGAAAACCTTAGGGTTCTCGCGGCGGCGTACCCGGGCACGCCCGCCAGCACGGCCCATCACGATAACATCAAGACAGGAACCATTGCCCAGCATCCGATCCTGCGTTGGACTTATCAGCAGTTCGAACGTTACCTGCACCGCGACGACACGCGGCTGATGGTGATCGGCTATGGATTTGGTGACGAGCACATTAATCAAAGTCTGGTCGATGCCCATGAAGCGGGAAAGCTGAAGGTGATCTATCTTGTCCAGCCGTCGGGTAAGGCGATCATCTCAAGCAAATGTCCTGACTTGCTCAATGTCCCATGCATTGAATGCACCGTTCCGATCTCAGCCGCATTCAACGATCACGATATGGCTCTTGATCAGCTGCGACGGATATTTGAACAGCCAACCTCGCGCTGACGGAATGAGCGAACGCCCCCAAACGATCACCCTCGGCGAGACGCGCGCATCCGGCGTGCGCGGGATGCTGATCTACTGCACCGACTATCGCTGCAGCTGTTCCATACATCGTCCACTTGTCGACCCGAATGTTTTGCTTCTGCGACAGATGCAAGCGTCGATATCAACATGCGCGCGCGAAGCCAGCTAACAACGTCGATGCCCTCATCCTTGGCCCAGCTTAATAACATCCACGATGTGCTGTTTTGTCAGTTTGCTTCGGTCGACACCCTCTGTCATGCGATCGAAAACGGCCTGCAGCATCAGAGCGTTGAGGGCAAGTGGGACTCGGCAATGCCCCATTTGAATCCCATAGCGTTTTCCGCAGCCTGTCCCACCTGTTTTTCGGACCATCCAATTGGATTCCCGTTTCCGGAATCGAAGGAGTAGCGGCCGGTCAGCGCTACCGCTCTTCCCGCGCCCGCTTCAGCGCCACGGCCGCGATCAGCTGCCATCGCGTTGAGGCGCGCCCGCCAAGGCCGCCACCCAGAGGCGATCACCATCTTGAAAATGCTCACTGCCTCCTCCTGCCCCGGGCCCACTGATAATGTTGTCATGCCGCCGGACCTGGCTCATTGCTTTGCCTCAAACAGTTCGCAGATTTGACCCCGTGAAGGCTTTGTCGCGCTACCAAGATGCCGTGCTCGTCACACCTTTGGTACTCGTTGTCGTGACCCAACTCACATAACGCTCATTCGGGGAGGGAGGACTGCCTATGCGATTGTCATCCGCCGTTCGTGCCGTGCTAATTGCTTTGACCGTGACCGGCGGGTTCGGGACCGCCGCCTACGCCGACGCGGGCAGAATCCGCTTCAACGTGCTCAAAGCGGGCTTTGTCATTGGCGGCTCTGCCGGCAGCGGCACGTTGCTATTTCACGGCCGGCGTTATCCCTTCTCGACCGGCGGGGTGAGCTATGGCTTTACTTTTGGCGCCTCGGCGACAGATTTCGTCGGCACCGTCAGCAACATCCGAACGCCGTCCGATGTTAATGGGTCTATGGCGCGGTCGGCGCGGGCGCTGCGGTCGTCCGCGGCGGGGGCGCCATCCTGCTGACCAACCAGAACGGCGCAGTGCTCGAGCTGTCGGGCCGTCAGGCCGGACTGATCGTCGCCGCCGACGTCAACGGACTGGTGATCTCGCTGTGGTAGCGGAGCGATTCTAGAGGGCTTTATGGGCGCGCCTCAGGGCCCTAGGAGGAGAATTTATTCACAGGGGCCGACGACAAGCTGATCGCTCGTAGAGGGTTATCCCCAGACCGATTTAGAGCCGGGCTGGCCGACGGGCCAATCAGCCTTCTTATCGCCCAAAATG
>VAZV01000118.1:0-975 GCA_005884765.1 Alphaproteobacteria bacterium | reverse complement strand
AAGGCAGACAAACTTGCCTCACGCTCCGCCAACGATACGGCCGAAAGATCGATCATTACCAAGATCACTCCGACGAACCCAGCAACTGAAGCACCGAAAGAGGTTTCGGAAGTGACCAGTTGGCACTGGCACGAAGGCTCGAAGATAACCAAGCGGGTCCCAGGTCAGCGTAGCCCCGCAAGTACCAGACCAGCGAAATAGGTCAGATGGCCGGCCGCGCTTCACTACTACCAACTCTCGATTCCTGCACCGGAGGCGCCGGCCGGATCATATGACAAAGCTGCATTTGAACGAGGAAAGACAGTCTTCGACGGTCCGGGGAAGTGTGCGACCTGTCACGTACCGCCGCTCTTTACCGAGCCGGGGTACAACATGCATGAACCGAGCGAAATCGGAATCGACTCGTTCCAGTCCGACCGCTCGCCCACCCACATGTACCGCACCGCGCCTCTAGCCGGTCTGTGGACGCATCAGAAGAGTGGCTTCTTTCACGACGGGCGGTTCGCCACGTTGAGCGATGTGGTGAAGCATTACAACACGCACTTTAACCTGAACCTGAGCGATACCCAGCAGAACGACTTGGTTGAGTATCTGAAGGGGATTTGAACTTAGCTGTGGCGGGGTTGGCAACGCGGAGGATCACAATGCTCGTCTACGCTCTCGGTGTCTTCGCCATTGCCGCCCTCGGAGGCCTGACACTCGCTGCGGTTTACGTTCTGCAGGGACGGCTTGCACCATGGCCATTGTCGCTGCTGCATGCGGCGCTGGGCGCCATCGGCCTGCTTCTTCTCATTTATGCGGTACTGGCGACCGGCGTCTCGGGCGCTGCACTGGCCGCACTGGTGATCCTTGTCATCGCTGCGCTCGGCGGTTTCTATCTGGCCTCGATCCATTTGCGAAGCCAAGTGGCGCCTAAAGCAATCGTGTTCGTTCATGCCGGTGTCGCCGTCATCGGATTCCTGACGCTGCTTGGCG
>VAZV01000117.1 GCA_005884765.1 Alphaproteobacteria bacterium | reverse complement strand
GCGCCTGATGGTAGGGGTGCGCGCGTTTTTCGGCGGCATCCTTGTCGTAATCTTCGCTAAATGCCAGCAGGAAGCCAGCGCCAAGAATGTCGCCCTGGCTCTGGCCTTTGAGCTGCCTACGTTCTTCGCGGTCGTCGATCTTCGCGCGTTCTATGCCGGTATGGCCGTCGATATCAGTCGGTCCGTGCTGGTGGGCGTCGGTCTCGGGCTTGGTCGTCATGCGCGCGAGCGCCGGCAGCAATCCCCGGTTCAGTAGTTCATCGATTTCATCCCCGCCCTTGCTGTGGGCAACGTAGCGCAGCACGATCGACAGCCGGTCGGGAATTTCACTGGTGTCCGCTTCGAATCCCTCGGCACGATAGGCTTTCTTGAGCCCGACCAGGAAGCTGCTGCGTTTGTAGTTTTCGCCGAACAGCTGATAACCCACATACGGATGGCAGATCGAGTTCAGGTCAAAAAAGCCGCTGTAAAACTCCTGAAGCTTGCCGAGCGAGGTCTCCTCGGCGAAGCGGCGGAAGCTCTCCAGCAAGGCGGCCGCCTCCGGTTGCGCCGCGCCGATCAGCACGGCGCATTCGGCCGCCTTGTTTGCCAGTCCCGGGGCGGGATAATCGAGGATGTCCGCGAACAGCCCCAAGACCTGCGCGCGGCGCGCAAACAGGACCTCTGCGCGTTTCGAAAAGAGACTCATGGTCCTCGTTGCGGATCGACGTGGAAGCCGGTACCGACTGCGCCTTTGTAAACCGGGTAGTTGCGCGAGACCGGATCGAGCACCGGAAACATAGACTCGACCGAGGTGTCGCGCTCCATGGGCGGAACCACGAACCGCTCTTCGAAGGTGGGCAGCGAGGTGAGCCGCCAGATCGCCTCTATCTCGGCCGGATTTGTCTTGCCTTCGGCGAGCGCCCTTTCCACCTCCTCCGCAGGTATATCCCCGACCTTCTTTGCGCGCATGAATACGCGCACCGCGACCAGCTTGCGATAGACGTCGCGGATGATCTGTTCATTGCCGCCCGTCAACAGGCTCGCCATATAGCGCATCGACACGCGCGATCCTTCGAGCGAGCTCATCAACGGCCCCAACCTCGCCTCCGCGGCCACGTTGTCGTACACGCCGTTGCCCGTTTTGGCGAGCACCGGGCCCAGCGGCGGCACGTAGAACAGCATGGGCAGGGTGCGGAACTCCGGATGCAGCGGCAGCGCGAGTTTCCACTTCTTGACGAACTGGTAGACGGGCGACTTTTGCGCCGCGTCGATCTTCGAATCGGGAATCCCGCTCGCCTTAGCGGCCGCGATCACCTCCGGATCGAAGGGGTCCTTGATCACGTCGCGCTGTGCCTGCACCAGCGATTCTTGCGGCGCCCTGGCCGCCTCCTCGATGGCATCTGCGTCGTAGAGCAGCAGGCCGATATAGCGGATACGCCCCACGCATGAGTGGAAGCACGCCGGAGGCTGTCCGCTTTCGAGGCGCGGATAGCACAGGATGCACTTCTCGGCCTTGCCGGTCGACCAGTTGAAGTAAGTCTTCTTGTAGGGGCAGCCCGAGACGCACATGCGCCAAGCGCGGCATCGTTCCTGGCTGACCAGCACCACGCCGTCCTCGCCGCGCTTATAGATCGCCCCTTGCGGGCAGGCCGCCACGCAGCCCGGATTGAGACAATGGTTGCAGATACGCGGCAGGTAGAAGAAGACGGTACGGTCGATCTCCTGTATCTGGCGCATTTCCTCCGCGGAGGCGCCGTCAAGGTTCGGATCGTTGTTTGCGTAGACCTGCGAGCCGCCCAGGTCGTCGTCCCAGTTCGGCCCCGCCTCGATGGTGTCCATGTATTTGCCAGTAACCATCGAGATGGCGCGCGCG
>VAZV01000284.1 GCA_005884765.1 Alphaproteobacteria bacterium | reverse complement strand
TTCATCAGGTAGCCGTCGTGGAATGGCTGCGCCAGCGGCGCGCCGTGCGCTTCGAGCGCGCTCGCCGAGACCATCAGGATGCGCGCGTGGCGGTGACCGGTCGAGCGAAGGGTTTCCGCCACCGTCCAACCGTCCATGCCGGACATCGAGATATCGAGGAGGAACAGGTCGGGCCGGCAATGTGCCGAAAGCGTGAGACAGCCGGGTCCGTCGGGCGCACTCAACAGGATGAAGCCGAGCGGTGTCAGCACTTCGCGCAGAAGGTCGCGGTGCACGGGATCGTCGTCGGTGACCAGGATGGTCTTGCGCGGGCCGAGATAGCCGCAAACTGGTGCTTCGACCGGGGCGTTCCGCCTCGGGTTGGTGACTTCCGACAGCAGGATCTTGACCCGGAAGGTGCTGCCGATGCCGACCTTGCTCGACACCTTGATGTCGCCGCCCATCACGCCAGCGAGCAGGCGGCTGATGGTGAGGCCAAGGCCGGTACCGGTTTGCGGCTGTGAGACCCCCAGTGCGCCGCGCTCGAAGGGCGCAAAAATGCGATCAAGGTCGCTTGCCTGAATGCCCGGACCGGTGTCGATCACCTCGAATTCGGCCACCGGGCTGCGGTAGTGCACGACGAAATGCACGCTGCCCACTTGCGTGAACTTGATGGCATTCGACAACAGGTTGATCAGGATCTGGCGCAGCCGTTTCTCATCGGCATAAACGACGACCGGCAGCACCGCCGGCCGCTTGAAGACGAAGTCGATGCCCTTGGCGGCGGCCTGCAGGCGGAACATGCCGACAAGCTGATCGAGAAATTCGCTCAAGCGGACCTCGTCTCGCGACAGATACAACCGGCCGGCTTCGATCTTGGAGATGTCGAGGATGCCGTCGATCAATCCCGACAAATGATCGGCGCTGCGGCGGACCACGCGCACCTGCTCGCGCGGCTTGGTCTGCAGGGTCAGGTCCTGTTCCAGCAATTGGGCGTAACCCGAGATCGAATTCAACGGCGAGCGCAGCTCGTGACTGAGGCCGACCACATACCGGCTCTTGGCGAGATTAGCGGCTTCGGCCACTTCCTTGGCGCGCTGCAATTCGGCGTCGGTTCGCTTGTGCGCGTCGATTTCCTGGATCAGCAATGCGGTTTGCCGTCGTGTCTCCTCTTCAGCCGCGCGCCGGCTTTGTTGTGCCAGCACGAACAGCCAGGCGACGACGCCGATGATGATGGTGAGCGCAAAGAATACCTTCCAGAGCAAGCTCGACACCAGCATCTTGTCGCCGTGCACCGTCGCCGATGTCTGCAGGTAGATCAGGCCCAGCGTCAGCGCGACCAAGCCGGCGGAAACCGCGAAGACGCCGAGGTAATGTCCGAGCTGCGAATTGATCCGAGCATAGATCGGCTGCGGCAACAGTTTGCCCAGCGTTTCGGAGACCTTCGCCTGCACCCGCGCGTGCGGCTTGCACAGATCATGGCAGCGTGCATCGAGCGAGCAGCACAGCGAGCAGATCGGTCCGGCATAGGCCGGACACGATGCGGTGTCTTCGGGTTCGAACGAATGCTCGCAGATGCAGCACTGGATCGCTTCGATATTCTGCCAGCTCCTTTTGGGCTTGCGCGCGATGTAGTATTTGCCGTCGGTGGCGTAGGCGATCAAGGGCGCTGCGACGAAGGCGACCGCCAGCGCGACGAACGCCGACAGCGCCTTTGCCGTCGGTCCGAACACGCCATAGAACGCGGTGATCGAAATCACCGTCGCGATCGTCATCGCGCCGACGCCGACCGGGTTGATGTCGTAGAGATGCGCGCGCTTGAACTCCATCTGCTGCGGACGCAGGCCGAATGGCCTGTTGATGACGAGATCGGAAACCAGTGCGCCGACCCAGGCGATCGCCACGTTGGAATAGAGCGCCAGCGTTTGCTCCAGCGCCTTGTAGACGCCGATCTCCATCAGCAATAGCGCCACCAGAACGTTGAAGACCAGCCACACCACGCGGCCGGGGTGGCTATGGGTCAGGCGGGAAAAGAAATTCGACCACGCGATCGAGCCGGCATAGGCGTTGGTGACGTTGATCTTGAGCTGGGACAGGATCACGAAAGTGCCGGTCAAGGCCAGCGCGAGATCCGGCTGCGACAGCACGTAGCGGAAGGCTTCGAGATACATGTGCGCGGGTTCCGCGGCATGTTCGTAGGTGACGCCATGGCTCAGCGCAAAGTAGGCCAGGAACGATCCGGCCAGCAATTCGAAGTCTTCGAGGTTCGCCGATCGCGCGGCAGGAAGCGCAGGAAGTCGACTTGCTCGCCGATCTGCGCCACCAGCGAGAACACCACCGAGGCTGCAGTGCCGAACAGCAGCAAATCGAGATGACCGTCGGAATTGCCGTGCTCGCCCGCGAATTTCGTCCATTCCGCAAACGAGTGCCGACTGGCGTAGGCGATCGCAATGAAGGGCAGGACGTGAAGAACGATCCAGAGCGGCTGTGTCCACAACTGAAACCGGCTGATCAGAGTGATGCCGTAGGTGACCAGCGGAATGATGACGACAGAGCTGATCAGGTAGCCGACCGGCCGCGGGATGCCAAAGCACATCTCCAAGGCAGTTGCGAGAATAACCGCCTCGATCGCAAAGAAGATGAAAGTGAAGGAGGCGTAGATCAGCGAAGTAATGGTCGAGCCGATGTATCCGAAGCCGGCACCGCGCGTTAGCAGGTCGATATCGATGCCGCATTTGGCGGCATGATAGGCAATCGGCAGGCCGCAGCAGAAGATGATGACGCTGACGACCAGGATCGCCGCCGCGGCATTGGTGGCCCCGTAATTGAGCGTGATGGTGCCGCCGATTGCCTCCAGCGCCAGGAACGAGATCGCGCCCAATGCCGTGTTGGCGACCCGGGCGGCGGACCATCGCCGCGCGCTCTTGGCGGTGAAGCGTAGCGCGTAGTCCTCCAGCGTCTGGTTAGCAACCCATTGATTATATTGGCGCCTGACGCGGTCTATCCGCTGCCGCCCTGCCACTACCATTTGCTCCTTAACCCGAGACATGCCGCAAACCCGCGACCACCCCTCGCAAAACTCGTACCAAAATCTACGTCGTTATTTTGCGGTGCAATATACGCGATCTTGCGTATCTCTGCAGTGCACAAATTCAGCAATCCTCGCCCGACCAATCGCGTGTCCTCGAACAAAATGGGGTGCTCATGTCAGACGAAACAAATAAGGGCCTTCCGTCTCCGCTTAGGCGCAAATTGTTGATGGGAGTGGCGGCACTGCCGGCGATCACGATGTTGCCGCGGCTGTCTTTCGCGGACGTGCCCGCAACTTCCGCCATCAACACCACAGGCCTTGCGGTGACCGATACGGAAGTCACGGTTGGTATCCTGCACTCGGTCACCGGCACCATGGCGATCTCGGAAACCGGTTCGGTGGAAGCCGAGAAGCTCGCGATTGAGCAGATCAATGCCGGCGGCGGCGTGCTCGGCCGCAAGATCAAGTTCATTCAGGAAGACGGTGCCAGCGACTGGCCGACCTTCGCCGAGAAGGCGAAGAAGCTGCTCGTCAACGACAAATGCGCCGCCGTCATGGGCTGCTGGACGTCGGCCTCGCGCAAGGCGGTGCTGCCGGTGTTCGAGCAGTATAACGGCATGCTCTATTATCCGACCTTCTATGAAGGCCTCGAACAATCCAAGAACGTCATCTACACCGGCCAGGAGGCCACGCAGCAGATCATCGCCGGGCTCGATTGGGTCAACAAGACCAAGGGCGCGAAAACCTTCTATCTGCTCGGATCCGACTACATCTGGCCGCGTACCTCCAACAAGATCGCCCGCAAGCACATCGAGGGCCATTTGCAGGGCGCCAAGGTCGTCGGCGAGGAATACTTCCCGCTCGGCAGCACCCAATTCAACTCGGTCATCAACAAGATCAAGCTGACCAAGCCCGACGTGATCTACGCCATCATCGTCGGCGGCTCGAACGTTGCCTTCTACAAGCAGCTCAAGGCGGCCGGCATCGACCTGTCGAAGCAGACGCTGCTCACCATCTCGGTGACCGAAGACGAGATCGACGGTATCGGCGGTGAAAATATCGCGGGCGCCTATGCCTGCATGAAGTACTTCCAGTCGCTCGACAATCCGAACAACAAGGCCTTCGTGCCCGCATTCAAGAAGATGTGGGGCGAGAAGACCGTGATCGGTGACGTGACCCAGGCGGCCTATCTCGGCCCGTGGCTGTGGAAATTGACCGCGGAAAAAGCCGGCAGCTTCGACATCGACAAGATCGCGGCCGCCTCGCCAGGGGTGGAGTTCAAGGGTGCGCCGGAAGGCTACGTCCGCATCCACGAGAACCATCATCTCTGGTCGAAGACCCGCGTCGGCAAAGCCAAGGCGGACGGCCAGTACGAGCTGATCTATGAAACCGCCGACCTGGTCGAGCCGGATCCGTTCCCCAAGGGCTATCAATAAGAGCGCAACGGATCGCGTCATCCGACGCTCGCTCTCACAGAAGATCTCGGCGTGGACCAAGGAGCCCATGCCTTCCAAACCCGCGCGGGCTCATCCGTTTGCGGCGCGGGCTTAACCCCACAACGGAGAACGGATGATGTTCGGTGACTATTCGATCGGAGATCTTGGCGCCATTCTCGCGATGCAGGGTTTTGCCGGACTGATCCTGTTTTCGGTCTACGTGCTGATGGCGCTCGGGCTTGCCATCATCTTCGGGCAGATGGGCGTCATCAACATGGCCCACGGCGAGTTCATGATTTTGGGCGCTTACGTCACCTGGATGACGTCGAACGCGTTTCAGCATTATCTGCCCTCGTTGTTCCCCGGATACTTCTTCGTCGCGATGATATTGGCGTTCATTGCCTCGGGCGCGCTTGGCATGCTGGTCGAATGGGGGCTGATACGCCATCTCTACAAGCGCCCGCTCGATACGCTGCTCGCGACCTGGGGACTGAGTCTCATCCTGCAGCAGGCCTACCGCTCTGTGTTCGGTGCGCGCGAGGTCGGCGTCGAACTGCCGGACTGGATGATGGGCTCGGCACAGGCGAGAGAGTCCATCCAGATTCCGATCAACGGCATGTTCGTGATGGGCCTGACCATCCTGATCACGGTTGTCGTCGCCTACGTACTGTTCTGGTCGCGTTGGGGCAGACAGGTTCGCGCCGTCGTGCAGAACCGCGTGATGGCCGGCGCCGTCGGCATCAACACCGAAAAGGTCGACCGCTACACGTTCGGCCTGGGCTGCGGCATCGCCGGCATCGCCGGCTCAGCTTTCACAATGATCGGGTCGACCGGGCCGACAGCCGGCCAGCTCTACATCGTCGATACCTTCCTCGTCGTGGTGTTCGGCGGCGCGGCCAGCCTGCTCGGCACTATTGCTTCCGCCTTCACCATTTCGCAGACGCAATCCACCCTGGAGTTTTTCCTCTCGGGCTCGATGGCCAAGGTCATCACACTGCTTGCGATCGTCGCGATCCTGATGATGCGGCCGCAAGGGCTGTTCGCGCTCAAGGTCCGCAAATAAGAACAAGAAAGCACGGTCATGATCATCAACTCGCGCTTCTTCAACCGCTCCGAACTGATCGGCTTTGTGGCGCTGGCACTGTTGCTGTTCGTCATCCTGCCGCTGACGCTCGACGTGTTCCGCCTCAACCTCGTGGCCAAATATCTGACCTACGCCTTTGTCGCCATTGGACTCGTGCTGTGCTGGGGCTATGGCGGCATCTTGAGCCTCGGGCAGGGGGTGTTCTTCGGTCTCGGCGGCTATTGCATGGCGATGTACCTCAAGCTTGAGGCTTCCAGCGTCGCCAACACCAAGATCCAGTCGACCCCGGGCATTCCCGACTTCATGGACTGGAATCAGATCACCCAACTGCCGTTCTTCTGGAAGCCGTTCCACAGCTTTCCGTTCACGCTGCTCGCGATCATCCTGGTGCCCGCATTCTTCTCCTTCATCATCGGGGCGGCGATGTTCAAGCGCCGGGTCGGCGGCGTCTATTTCGCCATCATCACGCAAGCGATCGCCGCCATTCTCACCATCCTGATCGTCGGCCAGCAGGGCTATACCGGCGGCATCAACGGCATTACCGACTTGCGCACCTTGCACGGCTGGGACATCCGCACCGATCACGCCAAGTTCATCCTCTACTTCGTAGAGGTGGTCTTGCTGTTCGGTTGCATCGTGGCGGCGCAGTTCATCCGCCTGACAAAGCTCGGCCGCATCCTGGTCGCGATGCGCGAGAAGGAGGACCGCGTCCGCTTCTCCGGCTATAGCGTTGCCAATTTCAAGATCTTTGCCTTCTGCGCGGCCGCGATCTTTGCCGCGATCGGCGGGGCGATGTTCACCCTCGAAATCGGCTTCATGTCGCCGTCCTTTGTCGGTATCGTGCCCTCGATCGAAATGGTGATCTACACCGCGGTCGGCGGCCGGATGTCGATCTTCGGCGCCGTGTGGGGCTCGCTGCTAGTCAATTTCGCCAAGACCAGCCTCTCGGAATCCTTCCCGCAGCTCTGGCTGTTTGGACTGGGCGCACTGTTCATCGCCGTCGTGCTGGCGTTCCCGGACGGCCTGTCCGGCATCTGGCGGGACTACGTGCAGCCGCACATCGATCGATTGATCGCCTCGCGCAAATCGAAAGCCCGATGGGCCGACGGCTCGGTCGCCGACGGCGCACCGGCGGAGTAGTGGAGATCATCATGCTCATCGGTCATAGACCTAAGGAATTCCTGCTCGCGGTCGAAGCACTTACGGTTTCCTTCGACGGCTTCAAGGCGGTCAATGATCTCTCGCTCTATGTCGAGGAGAACGAAATCCGCGTCATCATCGGTCCCAACGGCGCCGGCAAGACCACCGTGCTCGACCTGATCTGCGGCAAGACCAAGGCGACGTCGGGATCGATCCAGTTTCGCGGCAAGGAGCTCACGAAATTGAAGGAGAACCAGATCGTGCAGGCCGGGGTCGGGCGCAAGTTTCAGACGCCTTCGATCTACGAAGACCTGACGGTGTTCGAGAACCTCGAGATCTCCTTTCCGCGCGGCCGCACGGTGTTCGGCTCACTCACCTTCCAGCGCGACGCCGCGGTCAAGGATCGTGTCGAGGAGGTGGCCGAGATGATTTTCCTGAAGGATCGTCTCAATGTCTATGCCGACCAATTGAGCCACGGCCAGAAACAATGGCTCGAGATCGGCATGCTGCTGATCCAGAATCCGGACCTGCTGATGCTCGACGAGCCGGTCGCCGGCATGAGCGTTTCCGAACGCGCCAAGACGGCAGAGCTGCTCAACCGCATCATCAAGGACCGTTCGGTGCTGGTGATCGAGCACGACATGAAATTCGTCGAGGACATTGCCCACAAGGTCACGGTGCTGCATCAGGGCCAGATCCTGTCTGAAGGCACGATGGAGCACGTCAAGAACGATCCCAAGGTCGTTGAAGTTTACCTGGGGCATTGAGGAGAAGGGCGATGCTGGCAATATCCGATCTGCACGTCGCCTACGGCCAGAGCGAGGTGTTGCATGGCCTCAATGTCTCGGTGGCGCCCAACGAGATCGTCGCGATCATGGGCCGCAACGGCATGGGCAAGACCACGCTGATGAAGTCTCTGATGGGCATTCTGCCGACCAAAAGCGGTTCGGTGACCATGGAGGGCACCGAGCTCGGCACGCTGCACAGCTACGAACGGGTTGCCAAGGGCCTCGCTTATGTGCCGCAGGGACGGATGATCTTCTCCACCATGACGGTGAAGGAAAACATCGAGACCGGTCTCGTCGTATCAGGCGAGTCCGAGGTACCCGGCAATATCTACGAGCTGTTCCCGGTGCTGCTGGAAATGAAGAACCGCCGCGGCGGCAACCTTTCCGGCGGCCAGCAGCAACAGCTTGCGATCGCACGGGCGCTTGCCACCAAACCCAAAGTGCTGCTGCTGGACGAGCCGACCGAGGGTATTCAGCCATCGATCATCAAGGACATGGCGCGCACGCTCAAGCGGATTCGCGACGAACGCGGATTGTCGATCGTGGTGTCCGAGCAGGTGCTGAGTTTTGCACTCGATATCGCCGACCGCGTGCTGGTGATCGAAAACGGCGAGATCGTCCGCGACGACGCGCGCGAGGTTGTCGATGCCGATAAAATCTCGAAATATCTGTCGGTTTGAAAAGTACGTTGGCCTGTAAACAGGGGAGCTTTAGATGCCCGAAACATTGATCAAGGTCGATCTCACGAAATCGGCTTACGAAAACGACATGATCCACAACCGCTGGCATCCTGACGTCCCGATCGTGGCGTGGGTCGGTCCCGGTGATGATTTCATCATCGAAACTTATGACTGGACGGGCGGCTTCATCAAGAACAACGATTCCGCCGACGACGTCCGCGACATCGATCTATCGATCGTGCATTTCCTGTCCGGCCCGATCGGCGTGAAGGGAGCTGAGCCCGGCGATCTCCTGGTGGTCGACCTGCTCGATGTCGGTCCCAAGAAGGAGAGCCTGTGGGGTTTCAACGGCTTCTTCTCCAAGAAGAACGGCGGCGGCTTTCTGACCGAGCATTTTCCGCTGGCGCAAAAATCGATCTGGGACATCAAGGGACTCTACACTTCGTCGCGTCATGTTCCCGGCGTGAATTTTGCGGGCTTGGTCCATCCCGGTCTGATCGGCTGCCTACCCGATCCAAAACTGCTGGCAAAGTGGAACGAGCGGGAGACCGCGCTGATCGCGACCAATCCCGAGCGCGTGCCGCCGCTTGCCAACCCACCTTTCGCTGCGACCACGCACGCCGGTCGCGCCAAAGGCGACGTCAAGGCCAAGATTAGCGCCGAGGGCGCGCGCACCGTGCCGCCGCGCGAGCATGGCGGCAATTGCGACATCAAGGACCTGTCGCGCGGTTCAAAAATCTACTTCCCGGTCTATGTGCCCGGCGGCGGGCTGTCGATGGGCGATCTGCACTTCAGCCAGGGCGACGGCGAGATCACCTTCTGCGGCGCGATCGAGATGGCGGGCTG
>VAZV01000184.1 GCA_005884765.1 Alphaproteobacteria bacterium | reverse complement strand
CCAGTGTTGCCAAGAATTGCTCCATGGAGGGCTGCGCTGCCTTCTGCATCTTGTGGAGGTCTTCGGGTTTTAGATTGGTATAGCGCCGCAGCATCCGCCAATCCTTATGGCCCGTCACCATGGCAACCTGCTGGATCGAGAAACCAGCCTCGAAGAGCCTGCTCGTGCCTTCATGGCGCAAATCGTGAAAACACAAGTCGTCGAGATCGATCTTGTTGCAAGACCGGTGGAATGCAGCTCCAACGGATTTTGAGTGGTAAGGGAACACGCGGCCGAGGCCGCGCGTGACAATACGTTGCTCCAAAATGATCTGCCATGCATCGTAACCGGTGGAATTGAGAAGGGGGACGACTTGATGGTTGCCGTCCTTTCGTCGCGGGTCTTTACGATCGCGGATAGTGACGCTTCGCTTTTTCATATCGACATCAGACCATTCTATACGGCAAATCTCGGCTTGGCGCATAGCGGTCGCGACTGCAAACCGAATTATTCTTCCAAGTGGTAGAAACTGTTGGGGGTTAGACTCGGCAAATCCGATTAATCGATCCAGTTCGTCCTGAGTGGGGCGACGATCGCGCTCATTGGACTTCCCTACGAGGTCGAGGTGCTTAAGCGCAGCTCGAGCCATCTGAACACTCTCGACAGAAATCTCGATACCGTGAACGGCCGCAGCATGCGTAAGAACGGTTCGAATGAACGCAAAATCGATCGCAAGAGTTGCCGGCCCAGCGCCTTGCGCGGCTCTCTTCCGTCCGTACTCGATCAGTTTTTCTCGGGTTATATCTTTGAGATTCACGCGCCCGAGGGAGACCTTGAGCGCCTTAAGCACCATGGACTTCGATCGCCGAACTGGCTTGCCAACCTGAGCAAGATCGTCGAGATGCAACGCGATCAAGTCAGAAAAGATGCGCGGTTGCTCATGAGGCCGGGACAGTCGGATTGGAGCGCCTCGATCAATTGAGCGCTCGACTTCGATTGCCCACTCTTCAGCGTCACGCCGCCGGATGAAGGTGTTCGCGGCGTACTCGCGTTTCCTCCTGACCTGAACGCGCCAGCTTCCCGACTTCAGCTTCGTAAAGGTCGGCATTGCGTGTGCACTCCGTTCCGATTTCGTGTGCGCTACGTGTGCACCGGGAGATCAAATGAGGTACAAACGTGTGCAATTTGGGCTAGTTTGAGTGCACACGTGTGCACGTTGTTCCTGTTATAGTCCATTGAAAGCATAGGGTAAGTAATTGGAATATCAAGACTATCGCTTTTCCGTGGCGCCTATGATGGATTGGACCGACCGGCATTGCCGCGTCTTCCATCGTCTGATGACGCGCCGTGCGCGGCTCTACACGGAGATGCTGACGAGCGGCGCCGTCATTCATGGCGATCGCGCGCGGCTGCTCGGCTTTGACGCCAGCGAACATCCCGTCGCGCTGCAGCTTGGCGGCTCAGATCGTGTTGACCTCGCGACGTCTGCGAAGATTGGCGAGGATTTTGGTTATGATGAAATCAATCTCAACGTCGGCTGCCCGTCCGATCGGGTCAAGGACGGTCGCTTCGGCGCCTGCCTGATGGCGGAGCCTGGGCTTGTCGCAACCTGCGTCGAGGCCATGAAGCGCGCGGTGAAAATCCCCGTCACCGTCAAATGCCGGATCGGCATCGACGATCAGGACCCCGAACTCGCGCTTGACGCGCTCGCTCGCGGCGTGATCGCCGCCGGCGCCGACATGGTGATTGTGCACGCCCGCAAGGCCTGGCTGAATGGGTTGTCGCCGAGAGAAAATCGCGACATCCCGCCACTCGACTACGACCGGGTCTATCGGCTGAAGCGGGCGCTGCCCGACGTGCCCATCATCATCAATGGCGGCATCGCCAGCGTTGCGGAAGCAAAGCGCCATCTTGCTCATGTCGATGGCGTCATGCTGGGACGCGCGGCCTATCAAGAGCCGTGGCGGCTGTTGTCCGTCGACCCCGAGATTTTTGTAGAGCCGGCGCCCTTTGCGTCCATGAAAGACGTGCTCGAGGCCATGATGCCCTATATGGAGCGCGAGCTCGCCAAGGGCACCCGTCTGCACTCGATCGTCAGGCATTTTGTCGGGGCGTTCCATGGCGTGCCGGGGGCGCGCGCCTTCCGCCGCCATCTCGCCGAGAACGGCGTCAAGCGAGCCGCCGGCATCGAGGTGTTGCGGGACGCGATTGCGCTGGTCGACGATCCTGCCCTAGCCGCGATCGCAGCGTAATCCAATCGAAGGCGGGAATAATCTCGGTTCTCTGACAGTCTTGCCACCCGAGGACCTTAGAAAGTTCAGGGAGCGGGAATTCCGCCAGGCGATGAGCAAAGAAACACAGCGGTTACCTGCTAGCCCTGATTGGGACAACCTCGCGGTAGAAGCCTTGGAGCTTGCGCGCCTGATGCCCCCAGGCCCGGAACGCAGCGAGGCCCTCAAACTGGCGAGTCAACTTCGTTGCACCGCCGACGCTCGCGGATTGATCTTTGCAAAGCGGGGCAGGCCGCGAAAGTAAAGACTCCTGTCCGGTGCACGCCGGCTTCGAGTGAGGTCACCAGCTCCGCGGCTGTCTGGGACGACGTTGCTCGCGCTGGGATCGCGCGGCTTGAAAAAGCAACCGCGGATTCGGAGCGCAGCCGCCGATGCCTGATGCTGTCCACTGACATTGCTGCTGCGTCTTATAGGAGCAATAGAGGTAACCCTCCCGCGACAAGCACCATGGATATTCCTGAGCGTGAACAGTCTCAGGTAGCAAAGCCGCAGCCAAGCCCAATGCGACAGCCGCAAGCGGCGAAAGTCCCGCCCTTCGAATCCGGATCAGAAATAGCACCGGCGACTTGGGGTTCTTGGATTGAATGCGGCTCTGGCCCATGTTTCCTTCTCGCGAGATAGATGCCGGACGAGCGCATGTCAGAATGCACTTCTGTATCGTGCGAGTGCCTCGCTGTTTCCATAAATCCACATCGGCTCGCCGCACCCGCTAGGGCCGTGGTCTGTCATGCAGGCGGCGCTCCAGGGCGGAGCTGCGATCTCGCGGCCCTCGATCCCGTATGCCTGCGTTCGTGCGACACCTTTGCGCATTCGCTCGTGAGCCGTCGTCGACGTCGCGAGTGACGACATGAACAATAGCGCCGCCAGAAGGTATGTGATCTTCATCACCAGGCTCCTCGGCTGCGGACTTTGCGTCACCGCAGTGCCGCTATTTGCAGTGGGGCTTTGCATGTTCGCCTCTGCCAGAAGGATTCAACCTTGAGTCTGGATATTCCCCAGCACGCTTTCACGGAATAGCGAGCTGCCGTTTGTAACGACGGGGCCCTGTCAGTGATGATAGGTTTTTGAAACGTACGCTCGGATGCGGCGGCGCTTAGCAGCCGCGGCAGACACTGCTGATCTTCCGATCGACGTCCACATCTTCTTGATCGAGGTCATCCTGGGGGACGGATGTGCCAACATCGACAGCACGCGGCTGGCGGTGGCCCACCGGCGCTGACCAGGGTCTGGTTGTCGTTTCTTTTCCGGCCATCGACGGATGGAAACACGGTGCCAATGCCGTAGCGTCGGCAAGTCCGCGGTGCAGGGCAACTTCCTGTCGCTGCGGAGTTGGGATCGGTCCGAGCTTGAAATCTCCATTGGGATGGTAAAATGCGTTTGAGCCGGGCTCCTGGACAACTGCTTGTGCGAGGCTTGAAGCTGCAAATGCCGTAGACAGAATTGCCGCCACGCCAACAAGGGTAAATCTAGTCATCGAACAGCTCCATGTCGGTTATCACGTCACCCGCGCGCTTCTGACAGGAAGACTCTCGCCGCAGTTATGAAATTCCCGACCACAGGTTTGGAGAACTCAACCCGCTGTTATCACCGCCCAGGGCAGTCGCAACATTCGTTGATCGTTCGAACGCGCAAGGGTTCGGGAATATCGCTATCCAACCCTCGGTCTTGCTGTCGGAGAAAGCGCAGCCACGAATTCCGCGGTCCGTTCGTCCTGCGGAATCTCCAAAGCGTCTCAGCCTTCGCCCACGGCTGAGACGCTTTTTATTCAGTTTTGTTGGATGCCTTTGAGCCGGCCCTTGTCTCACCGGATGACCGGGACCTCGGGACTGCCCCTAGCTATCGCGGCGATCGCGCTACTCGACCAGCGTGCCGTGCCCGCGATCGCTGCGTGTCAGCTTGGGCTCGGGGAAACCGCGCAGCATCAGGGTGTCGGCGCGTACCTCCCAGCTTTCCAGCCGATCCAGAAAACTCATGCCGAGTAGATTGGTCTTCATCTGTCCGTGCGGCACCACCAGCGCCGGCACCGAACGCTCGACGAGCTTGCCGATTGCGAGGCGGTCGAGCGTCAGCCGAGCCGCCTTGGTGTGGCCGCCTGCGGTCTGGACCTCGACATCATATTCGAGCAGCTCCAGCGGTAGTCCGGCGGCCTTCGCGGTCTCGTAGGTCAGCACCACCGAGGTCGCGCCGGTATCGACCACCATCGCCGCTGCGGTGCCGTTGATCTTGGCTTGCAGCGCGAACTCGCCGCTTTGGCCGCGGACCACCCGCACAGTGCGCCCAGGTGCCTTGGCGCGCTGGCGCAGCAGGTCCGATACGGTGTCGCTGGCGCGCGCCATCTGTTCGGGATCGCGGTAAGCGATCACGGCGCCCGCGGCTGCCGCCAGCAACAACAGCACGAGCAGCAGGCGGCTCATCGCGCGTCCCCCGCAAGACCGTTGCCGCCCGTCAGTTCGGCGTGGGACGGGGTGCCACTTGAGCAAGACCAGCCTCGGCCATGCGCGCCGCGAGGCCTGCCATCACGGAAAGCCGCTCGGCGCTTTCCATGCGGTGCCAACGCGCGATCTCGGGAAGCGTACGTCCGCAACCGAAGCAGAGGTTGGTTGTGGGATCGATCATACAGACTGCGATGCACGGCGTTTCTTTGCTCATTGCTGGATAGTGAAACTTATTCAGTTGCTTGCGCAAGCGTCCTACAGCGGTGGTCGAGAAGTTCTGTTGCAGTTACAGGCCGGTCCCTGCATTCATGATCGGCTTGTTGCGTGGCGGGCGTTTATCCTCCATCACAGCGGGGCTCGCATCCTCCGGCTGCAGCGGCGGCGCTTCCTCGGTCATCGGCGCTAAGGCCGACATTACCCGTTCCGGCGGAAAGGTAATGATGACTTCGGTGCCGATCCGGAGCTTTGACTTGAGCGTGAACGTGCCGCCATGCATGTCGATCAGGCTTTTCGCGATCGGCAAGCCTAGGCCTGCGCCTTGCTCGGCGGATTTGATCGAATTGGAGCCCTGGCCGAACGAGGCCAGCACGATCGGGATTTCGTCTTCCGCGATCCCCGAGCCGGTATCCTTGACGCTGAGATACTGTCCGCCAGATGCCGTCCAGCCCGCCTTGAGCCAAATCTCGCCACCCTGCGGGGTAAACTTGATGGAGTTCGACAATAGATTGAGCACGATCTGGCGCGTTGCGCGCTCATCGCCCCAGATCCGCGGCATGCCCTGCTCGAACACTTCGTGAATGGTGATGCCGCGGCTTGAAGCGCGCAGCTTCAACAGATGGTGACAATCGGCGACGACATGGACCAGCGAAACGGCCTCCTCGTTGAGCTCATACCTGCCGGCTTCGATCCGCGACAAATCGAGGATCTCATTGATCAGATTCAAGAGGTGTACGCCGGAGTTATGGATGTCAGCCGAATATTCCTTGTAGACGGGGACCGCATGGGCGCCGAAGATCTCGCTTTTCATCACTTCCGAAAACCCAAGGATGGCGTTCAGCGGCGTCCGCAGCTCGTGGCTCATTTGCGCCAGGAACCGCGACTTGGCGACGTTGGCTGACTCTGCGCGATGCCTGGCCTCGTCGGAAATCGATTTCGCCTGCTCGAGCTCGCCGATCAGCGCGTCCTTTTCGGCGCGCGCTTCCAACGTCGCCAGCGTCGTCGAATGCAAGCGGCGGGCGAGCAGCGCAAAATATCCTTCTGCCGCGAGCGCCAGCACGGCGAGCACGTATTCGTCGAGCGTGCCGCCGAGCACAAAATTGAGCGCAATCGCCACGGTGACCGGCGCGGTCGCCGCCAACGCTGCGATCGGAAGATTAGCCGCCAGCATGCTCGACACCGCGATCACCAGCAGCATCAGGAACATCATGAACGTGTCAGACGCCGGATCGACTGCGGGATGGACCAGGACCGCCGTCCAGCACAGGCCGTAGAGCAGATCGAGCAGGACGAACCGCGTCTGCCACTTGCGGGTTGCGGCGGGCGAGGGCGGCTCGGCCAGAAATCTCGAGCAGTTGCGGATGATGACGGCATGGATACAGAGCATGCCGCAGGTCCAGGCCGCTGCCGAGAACGGCTGCATCCAGAAGCCGAACAACAGGCCGGTTGCGACCACCAGCAGCATCACGACGTAGGCGGCCGAGATACGCGTCTGCGCATATTGGCGCAGCAGTTCGGTATCGAAGGCCGGGCGGGTTCCGCTCGATGACGTTAACCGGTCACGGGCCTCGCGTACCCGCTGCGCCGCGGCCCGGCGGCTATTGGCCGGCGTCGCCACCGGCACCTCGGCCGCAAGCTGCACAACTTCGGGCTTGTCGGCGGGATTACTCATCAAACAACACAAATCCTGCCCGCGACCGCGCGGACTTTTTGCATTGTCTATCTCTGGCGCCAAATCCTTAAGAGCTGCCTTAAAGAGCTAAAGAATCTCGTTAACGGCAGGTTAAATTAACCTGTTGGCGAGGGGCCAAGCTCACCGTTCCAGCCGCGCGAGCAGGCTCGAGGTATCCCAGCGCTTGCCGCCCATCTTCTCGACCTCGGAATAGAACTGATCGACGAGGGCGGTCACCGGCAGATTCGCGCCATTGCGGCGCGATTCCGCAATGCAGATCGACAGATCCTTGCGCATCCATTCCACCGCGAAGCCGAAATCGAACTTGCCCTCGTTCATGGTCTTGTAGCGGTTCTCCATCTGCCAGGACTGGGCAGCGCCCTTGGAGATGGTGTCGATCACCGCATGGATGTCGAGCCCCGATTTTTTCGCAAAATGAATTCCTTCCGAGAGGCCCTGAACCAGTCCCGCGATGCAGATCTGATTGACCATCTTGGTCAGTTGTCCGGCGCCGGCCGGCCCGAGCCGCTTGCACATTCTGGCATAGGCCGCGATGACGGGCTCCGCACGTGCATAGGCGTCTTCCTTGCCGCCGCACATCACGGTCAGCACGCCGTTTTCCGCGCCCGCCTGTCCGCCGGATACCGGCGCATCGACGAAGGAGAAGCCGGTCTTGGCGGCGGCCGCGTCCAGTTCGCGCGCCACTTCCGCCGATGCCGTGGTGTGGTCGACGAAAACCGCGGCTTTCTTCATGCCTGCAAATGCGCCATCCGCGCCGAGCGTGACCGCGCGCAGATCATTGTCATTGCCGACGCAGCACATCACGAAATCCTGGCCTTCGGCGGCGGCCTTCGGCGTCGGCGCGGTGCGTCCGCCGAATTTGTCGGCCCATTGCTTCGCCTTGGCGGCGGTCCGGTTGTACACCGTCACTTCGTGGCCGCCTTTTTTTGCGAGGTGTCCTGCCATCGGGAAACCCATCACGCCGAGACCGAGAAAAGCGACTTTAGCCATGTGAGCAACCTTGTTTTCTGAGCTTGGGGTTTTGCCGGGCGCATTGAACTGGCCGGGTTATATTCTAGGTGGAGGGAGGCCGCACCATAACCCCTGCGCCGTGAAGGGCAACGGCTTCGTTTGGCGGCAGGGCGGGGTTTGGGCTAGAATGGGTTCCCAACGAAGTTCACAAAAAAGGGAGTGGCTCGCATGAGTGTAGGCGTGCTCGATCATTTCAATATCAGGACCCGGAAGCTCAACGACACCGTCGCCTTCTACCAAGATGTGCTGGGACTGGAGAAAGGCGCCCGGCCGAATTTCGCTTTTCCCGGCGCCTGGATGTATTCGGAAGGCAAGCCGGTGGTGCATCTGGTTGATATTTCCAAGACCGACGAGCCACAAAAGCCCGATTCCGGCGTTGTCCATCATGTTGCTTTCGCTAGCCGGGATTTTGCCGGCATGAAGCAGCGGCTTACGTCCAAGGGCATGCCATTCGATTCCCGACAGGTTCCGGGTGGCGATCTCTGGCAGATCTTCGTCAATGACCCCAACGGCGTCATGATCGAACTGAACTACGAGGCCGCCAAGGAGCAGGGCGGATCGGCGCCCTCCGAACGGACGGACGATATCGGGGCGATGTAGCCTTTTGAGCCGCAACGCTCTATGGGTCGCATCCGTAAAGTGATGGGAGATGCGCTTGAGCGTGACGCAGCAGCAGGTTCTGGATTGCCTCTCCAAGGTGACGTCACCCCGCGGTGTCGCCTTGACCAACGCCAATGTGTTGTCGGCGATATCGGTCAGCGACGGCAAGGTGTTCTTCTCGATCAATGTCGAGGCCTCTGAGGCCCGTGCATGGGAAAATGTGCGCGCGCAGGCGGAAGCCGCCGTGCGCGCCATTCCCGGCGTCACCGCCGCCATGATCGCATTGACCGCCGAGCGCAAGCCGGGCGCTGCGGCGCCTGCGCCGCATCGTCCCGCGCAAGGCGTACCGCCGGTCGCGTCGCATCGGCCGCCGCACAGCCCGGCATCACCCATGTCCCGACAGAGCGAAATTCCGGGCGTTGCGGCAGTGATCGCGGTCGCCTCCGGCAAGGGTGGCGTCGGCAAATCGACCACCGCGCTCAACCTGGCACTGGGCCTGCGCGACCTCGGCCTCCGCGTCGGCCTGCTCGATGCGGACATCTACGGGCCATCGGTACCGAGGCTGACAGGGATCCGCGAAAAGCCTGAGCTCAACGACGACAAGAAGATGATCCCGATCGCGCGCTTTGGGCTTGCGATCATGTCGATCGGCTTTCTGGTCGCGGAAGATACCGCGATGATCTGGCGCGGGCCGATGGTGATGTCGGCGATCACCCAGATGCTGCGCGACGTGGTTTGGGGTACGCTTGACATCCTCGTGGTCGACATGCCCCCCGGCACCGGCGATGCGCAGCTCACGCTGGCGCAGAATGTGCCGCTGAAGGGGGCGATCATCATTTCGACGCCGCAGGATCTATCGCTGATCGACGCGCGACGGGGACTGGCGATGTTCAAGAAGGTCAACGTGCCGGTTCTCGGCATTGTCGAGAACATGAGCTATTTCCAGTGCCCGCATTGCGGCACGCGCTCGGACATCTTCGGACACGGCGGCGCGCGGCACGAGGCAGAGCGGCTCGCCGTGCCGTTTCTCGGCGAAATTCCGCTGCACATGTCGATCCGCGCTACCTCCGACTCGGGAACGCCGGTCGTGGAAAGCGAGCCGGACGGCCCGCACGCAGCGATCTACCGTGCCATCGGCGCAAACGTCCGGGATCAACTGAAAGGCGTGATTGCAGCCGCCTGAGCGGCATGCGACTTTCGTTCAGTGCAGTCATGCCTTTGTCGCGTTTTCGCGGCCGAACTTCCATGTTAAAGCCCCGCCAGTGTTCGAATCCGAAGCTCGCCAGAACTTCTGAACCGCCCCACCAGAACGCCTTCGGCCGACGTGAAAGATCGTGCTGCCGGAAGAGTGCCAGTCAATACGGGAAAACGCCCCAACAAGGAGATGCCTTAATGAAGCGTCGTGATTTTTTGAAGGTTTCGGCAGCCGGTGCAGCGGCAACCGCGGTGGCTTCGCCTGCGATTGCGCAGTCCTCGCCGGAGATCAAATGGCGCCTGACGTCAAGTTTCCCGAAGTCGCTGGATACGATTTACGGTGGCGCCGAATATTTCGCGAAACAGGTTGCCGAAATGACCGACAACAAGTTTCAGATTCAGGTGTTTCAGGCGGGCGAACTCGTTCCGGGATTGCAGGCGCTCGATGCGACGTCCAAGAACACCGTCGAGATGTGTCACACCGTCTCCTACTATTACGTCGGCAAGGATCCGACATTTGCGATCTATGCCTCGGTGCCGTTTGGCCTCAATGCGCGCATGCAGAATTCGTGGTGGTATCAAGGCGGCGGCATGGAGATCGGCAACGAGTTCTTCAAGAAGTCCGCCAATGTGATCGGATTCCCGTGCGGCAACACCGGTACCCAGATGGGCGGCTGGTTTCGCAAGGAGATCAAGACGGTCGCCGATCTCTCCGGACTTAAATTTCGCATCGGCGGCATTGCCGGCCAGGTGCTGCAGAAAGTTGGCGTAGTGCCGCAGCAGCTCGCCGGCGGCGACATCTATCCCTCGCTGGAGAAGGGCACGATCGACGGGGCCGAATGGGTCGGGCCGTATGACGATGAGAAGCTCGGCTTTCAGAAAGTCGCCAAGTATTACTACTATCCCGGATTCTGGGAAGGCGGCCCAATGGTCCACGCCTTCGCCAACCTCGACAAGTGGAACGAGTTGCCGAAAACCTATCAGGCCATCGTCAACAACGCCGCGGCGAATGCCAATAGCTGGATGGCCGCGCGCTACGACATGCAGAACCCGGCCGCGTTAAAGCGCTTGGTTGCGGGCGGGACGCAGCTCCGTCCCTTCACCAACGAGGTGCTGGAAGCCTGCCTCAAGGCGACCAACGAATTGTGGGCCGAGATTTCCGCCAAGAATGCCGACTTCAAGAAGTCCATCGATGCGATGCAGGCTTATCGCTCCGACGAATATCTGTGGTGGCAAGTCGCCGAATATACCTTCGACAGCTTCATGATCCGCTCGCGCACCCGCGGCTGATTAGCGTGTTCGAGCGAAGTGGAGACCGGTTCGCGTCAAGAAAACGCGTCAAATAAATCTTCTCGCGAAAATGGGTCTACGCCTTAAGTAGTAGACCAAAAGCCCGGCCCTGAACGTGGCCGGGCTTTTTGTGTTCCGCAGGGATGGAAATCCGGAACCGGATGTTCCATGCTCCGGCCAAGCCTCAAAACGAAGGCTCACGCACACACCACTGGAGGAAGAGCTCAATGAAGCGACGAGACTTTATCAAGGTCACCGGATTGGGCGCGGCTGGGGCTGCAACCATGGCGGCGCCGGCGATCGCGCAATCGATGCCGGAAATCAAATGGCGCATGCCGACGAGCTGGCCCAAGTCTCTCGACACGCTCTATGGCGGCGCCGAGATGATGTGCAAGGTCGTTGCCGAGGCCACCGACAACAAGTTTCAGATCCAGACCTTCGCCGGCGGCGAAATTGTACCGGGCCTGCAGGTTCTTGACGCCGTGCAGAACGGCACCGTCGAGATCGGCCACACCGCATCCTATTATTACTTTGGCAAGGACCCGACCTTCACCTTCGGCTCGTCGGTGCCCTTCGGACCCAACATGCGCATCAACCAGGCCTGGTACATGCTGGGCGGCGGCAAAGAGGTCCTCAACGAGTTCTACAAGAAGTACAACGTCGTCTCGCTGCTCGCCGGCAACACCGGCTGTCAGATGGGCGGCTGGTTCCGCAAGGAGCTCGTCAGCGTTGACGACCTCAAGGGCCTCAAATTCCGCATCGGCGGCTTTGCCGGGCGCGTGATGCAGAAGCTCGGCGCGGTCCCCCAGCAGATCGCCGGCGGCGACATCTATCCCGCGCTCGAGAAAGGCACGATCGACGGCGCGGAATGGGTCGGTCCTTACGATGACGAGAAGCTCGGATTCTACAAGGTCGCGCCGCATTACTACTATCCAGGATGGTGGGAAGGCGGCCCAATGCTGCTGTCGTTCGTCAATCTCGATAAATGGAATGCGCTGCCGAAGTTCTACCAAAGCGTGCTCGAGCAGGCTGGACACTATGCCAACAACTGGATGATGGCGAAGTACGATCAATCCAATCCGCAGGCGTTGCGGCGGTTGCTCGCGAACGGCACCAAACTGCATGCCTTCTCGCCGCCGATCATGGAAGCCTCTCTCAAGGCGGCAAAGGAGCTGCACAACGAGGTTGCCGCGGGCAATGCGGACTTCAAGAAGGTCTATGAATCCCTGACCGCGTTTTCCAACAACAGCTACCAGTGGTTCCAGGTCGCGGAAGTCGGCTACGACAACTTCATGGCGCGTCACGCCCAGAGCTGATCGCGCGACATAGTTCGCGCGCACGGCCATTCCATCCAACGAAAGAACCCCCGAAGCGAGAGCTCCGGGGGTTCTCTATTAGCGGAATGCTTAGATCGCTATTGCTTCGGCGGCGGGCCGAAATCGAGCGGCGGCACGTCCATTTGCGGAACTTCGATCTTGATCGTGTTGGGATCGATGGTCGACAGCGCGCCCTTGTAGTGCATGACCATTGACGGGAACATAATGACCAGCAGCACCATGGCGACCTGGATCACGACGAACGGCACCGCACCCCAATAGATCTGGCCGGTGGTCACGGCATCCATGCGCTTGCCGGTAACCCGATCGACATAGGGATCCTTGGGCGCCACCGAGCGCAGATAGAACAGCGCGAAGCCGAATGGCGGGTGCATGAACGAGGTCTGCATGTTGACGCCGAGGATCACCCCGAACCAGATCAGGTCGATGCCGAGGTGTTCGGCGGCAGGCCCGAGCAGCGGAATGACGATGAAGGCGAGTTCGAAGAAGTCGAGGAAGAAGGCGAGGACGAAGACAAACGCGTTGACGAAAATCAGAAAGCCGACCTGGCCGCCGGGCAGTGAGGTCAATAGATGCTCGACCCAGACATGGCCGTTGACGCCGTAGAAGGTCAGCGAGAACACCCGCGCGCCGACCAGGATGAAGACCACGAAGGCGGATAGTTTTGCCGTCGATTCGGTCGCCTGCCGGATCAAGTCCCAGCTTAGCCGTCGCTTGGCCGCGCCGAGGATGATCGCGCCGGCGGCGCCCATCGCGCCGCCTTCGGTCGGCGTCGCGAGGCCGATAAAGATCGTGCCCAGCACCAGGAAGATCAGGAACAGCGGCGGCACCATCACAAACGTGGTTTGTTGTGCCATCGCGGACAGGAAACGAAATCCGGTGAACTTGTCGATGATCCAGTTCACCACCGCGACGAAGAACGCAAACAAGATGCCGAAGAACATGCTGAGCACGACGAAGTCGGCACCATGCGCCTCGGAGTTCCGCATCACGAACCATCCGAACACGCAGCTCGCAAGAAAGAGCGCGCCCAGCGACAGCAATCCGCGGCTGCCATCCTTCTCGCGAAAACCGATCGCCTCTTTCGGCAATCCAGGAGCCGCCTTGGGGAATATCAGTGTGACGAGAAAGGCGTATCCGGCATAAAGGCCCGCGAGCACTAGCCCCGGAACAAACGCGCCCTCGTACATGTCGCCGACCGATTTGCCGAGCTGGTCAGCCATCACGATCAGCACCAGCGAGGGTGGGATGATCTGCGCCAGCGTGCCGGAAGCCGCGATGATGCCCGTGGCCATCCGGCGGTCATAGCCGTAACGCAACATGATTGGCAGCGAGATCAGGCCCATCGATATCACCGACGCCGCGACCACACCCGTCGTGGCGGCGAGCAGCGCGCCGACGAAGACTACCGCATAAGCGAGGCCGCCACGGACGGTGCCGAACAACTGGCCGATGGTGTCGAGCAGATCCTCCGCCATGCCCGATCGTTCGAGCACCAGTCCCATGAACGTGAAGAACGGAATCGCCAGCAGCGTGTCGTTGTTCATCACGCCGTAGACGCGCTCGGGAAGTGCCTGCAGGAAGTCCGGCCGAAACTCCCCGAGCCCAATGCCGGCCAGGGCATAGATCAGCCCCACCGCGCCGAGCGAGAACGCCGCCGGATAACCGAGCAGCAGCACCACGACCAGCGATGCGAACATAATCGGTGCCATATTGGCGATCAGAAACGCTGACATCTATTCTCCCTGCGACCCGTCAGTGCTTTTCGATTGCCTCGAGGACGTGCTCGACCTCGGCCTCGATCGCATTCACCTGTGACGCATGCGGATCCGGAATCATCCCGCGCATGACCGCTATCCGCTTGATCAGTTCGGAGATGCCCTGGACCAGCAGGAACGCGAATGCGATCATGATCAGCGATTTGGCGGGCCATTGCGGCAGCCCGCCGGCGTTGCCTGATTGTTCGTTGATTTCAAATGATCGACGGAAGAACGGAACACCGGTGATGATCATGACGACGGTCAGTGGCATCAGAAAGAACAGATGGCCGATCACGTCGATCCCGTTGCGCACCTGCTTGGGCAGCAGATTGTTCACGATGTCGATCCGGATGTGTTCGTTGTCGAGCAGCGTCCAGGGCGAACACAGCAGGAAAACCATGCTGAACAGCACCCATTGAAGCTCGAGCCACGAGTTCGAAGATGTATCGAACGCCTTGCGCACGATCGCATTGGACGCGGACACCACCACGGCAACTAGAATTAGCCATGCCAGACGCTTGCCCGTCCACGTCGTGAACGCGTCTATACGGCGGCTCATCTGCAAGAGCGATTGCACCGATTGTCCTCCCCCGAATGCCTTTGCCGTCTTGACCGCGCCGGTTAAGGCGCAGCGGCTTATCCTGCCGGGCATGCAAAAAGCAAGGGCACCATTTCAGCGCCTCATGGCGCCGTCAATTGGAAAATGGGCAAATTGAGGCGGGGCGGAACAGTTAATTTTTCGCAGCCGGGGCGGAATGAATCTCAACCGCCGGTCACGCTCATGTGGCGGCTCACGCTCGGCCGGTTGTGGCGGCGATCGATAATGAAGTCATGCCCCTTGGGCTTTTGCCCGATCGCGCGGTCGATGGCGGCGCTGAGCAGTTCATCGTCGGCGGAGGCCCGCAGCGGCTTGCGCAAGTCGGCGGCATCTTCCTGGCCGAGGCAGGTATGCAGCGTGCCGGTGCAGGTGATCCGCACCCGGTTGCAGGATTCGCAGAAGTTGTGAGTCATCGGCGTGATGAAGCCGAGCTTGCCGCCGGTCTCGCTGACGCCGACGTAACGCGCGGGCCCGCCGGTATTGTCGTCGAGGTCGGTCAGTGTGTAATGCTGGGCAAGGCGCGCGCGCACCAGCGACAGCGGCACATATTGATCGATCCGCCCTTCGCCGATCTCGCCCATCGGCATCACCTCGATCAATGTCAGCGCCATGCCGTTGCCGTGCGCCCATTCCATCAGCGAGGGGATTTCGTCCTCGTTCAGATTCTTCAGCGCCACCGCATTGATCTTGACTGCGAGGCCCGCCGATCGCGCGGCTTCGATGCCGGACAACACCTTGTCGAGGTCGCCCCAGCGGGTGATAGCGCGGAATTTCGCAGGATCGAGCGTATCGAGCGATACGTTGACGCGACGGACGCCATGGTCGCGCAACTCGGCGGCGAACCGCGCAAGCTGCGAGCCGTTGGTGGTCAGCGTCAGTTCGCGCAAAGTGCCGCTGGCGAGATGGCGCGAGAGCGAGCGCACCAGCGACATCACGTTGCGGCGGACCAGCGGCTCGCCGCCGGTCAGCCGGAGCTTGCGTACGCCCTTGGCGATGAAGGCCGAGCAAAGCCGGTCGAGCTCTTCGAGCGTGAGCAGGTCGGCCTTGGGCAGGAAGGTCATGTCTTCCGACATGCAATAGAAGCAGCGCAGATCGCAGCGATCGGTCACGGACACCCGCAAATAGCTGATGGTCCGGCCGAATGGATCGGTCATCGGGGCGGACAACGAGGGCAGGGGACGCGACAGTTCGTTCATGCAACAGGCCTCGTCTGCGGGCCACGGGCCGTGATCGGCACGGCGTGGTTCCGTCGCCACAATGTAGGCATGATGCACTTGGCCTACAATGCACTATCGCTCAGCGGGTCGACGAGGCTGGCGGGGGCGACGCGGCGCCAGGCTGCGGGAATGGTGAGTCGGCAGGCTCGCTCGCGCCCTTCGGCGGCTTCGGCTTTCTTGGCTTGTGCGTGACGGTCCTGGCAGCCCTCGGCGGCGGACCGGCCGGCTGCAGTTCTGCAAAGACCGGACTGGGATCGGTGATGGTCGATGCCGGCGTCGCGAAATCTCCGGGGTTGCGGATCACCTGGACCGGGATCGTCGCTGATTGGAACCTGTTGAGGGTGTAGGTCACCGAAAATCCGGCGTCGGGCGCGGGCACGTCCACGGAACACGGGGTCTTGCAGCCGGGTCCAAGCGAGGTGCGGGCATCCGCCCCCGGGGGGGTCGATTCAAGCTGGACTTGGATGGGTGGCGGGGTTGGTTTGAAGCTGTCCCAAGAGAACGACGAGAACGAGGGCATCGAGGAACAGCCGCCCACACTGGCTCCCACCACGGCAATCGCGATGACACGACGCATGATCAACCCGCCTTTGCGGCCTACGGCCACAATCCCCGCTCGGACCATAGGAGCGTCGGCACCACCGCGCAACAAGGCGGGGTTCCCCGGTTAATTATTGATTAACGCGTCGGCCGAGAGATACTTGTAGCAAGATCAATAATTTAAACGGAATTTCGCTGCAGCATCAGGGCTTCCACGGCGGCCGGCAGTTCGCTCAAATGGTGGATCAGCCGATCCGGCTTGAGGTCGGAGATCGGCACATCGGTGTAGCCAAACCCCACACCGATCACCGGCACGCCGGCGCGGCGCGCCACGCCAATATCCGGACCGGCGTCACCGACCATCACGCTGGAGGACAACTGCCCACCGGCGCGGACCACGGTCTGGCGCAGGATGGCAGGGTCCGGCTTCGAGACGCCGAAAGTATCGGCGCCGCAAATCGCCGCAAATCGTGCACTCAGTCCGAGCTGGTCCAGCAACAGCTTCGACAGCCATTCAAGCTTGTTGGTGCAAACCGCGAAACGATATCCGCTGATTGCGAGATCATCGAGCGCGCTCTCCAGGCCTTCAAAGGGGCGCGAGAGATCGGCGATATGGGCGGCATAATGGTCGATGAAGTCGCTGGTTAGGCGGGCCAGGTCTGTCGGACTGACGGCGCGGCCGTCGAGTTCCAAGCCGCGCTCGATCAGCTTGCGCGCGCCGGCGCCGATCATGTTGCGCGCAGCGTCGAACGGCACGGCGGACAGGCCCTCGCGTTCGAGCACGAAGTTGAGCGCGTTGATCAGGTCCGGCGCCGTGTCGACAAGCGTGCCGTCGAGATCGAATACGACAGTTCGGGCAGAGGTCATGGGCAAGCGCTATCGGTCGGCGCGCAATCATGCAAGGTGGCAGGCCTGACTTTTCCAAGGCATTGAGGCCAAGAGGAGGATTTCATGCGCGAATTCAAGGGCAAGACGGCATTCGTGACGGGCGGGGCCTCCGGCATTGGCCTTGCGCTCGGCCGCGCCTTTGCGCAAGCCGGCATGAAAGTGATGTTGGCCGATATCGAGCCCAGCGCATTGGATTCCGCTTTGCGTGAACTGCACGAGTTCGGTCCCAATGTGGGTGGCATTGTGTGCGACGTTGCCGATCCCCGCAGTGTCAAGTGCGCTGCGCACGCGACATACGAGGCCTTCGGCAATGTCCACGTGGTCTGCAACAATGCAGGCGTTGCCGCCGGCGGCGGCATCGACACGATCTCGCTCGACAATTGGCGCTGGGTGATCGATGTCAACCTGATGGGTGTGCTCCACGGTATCAGCAGCTTCCTGCCGCACATCCGCGCCCATGGTGAAGGCGGCCACATCGTCAACACCGCGTCGATGGCCGGCTTGAATAGCGGCATGGGTTTCAGCCCCTACGCGGCGAGCAAATTCGCGGTGATCGCAATGTCGGAGGGACTCGCGATGCAGCTCAAGCCGCATGGCATCGGCGTGAGCGTGCTCTGCCCAAGCTTCGTGCGCACCCGTATCGGCGAGAGCGGACGCAATCGGCCGGAGCGCTACGGCGAGGCTCCGGCGCTCGATCCGGCAAGTCCGGCGGCAATGATGGTGACGGAAATCGCTCGACGGCTCGAGTCCGGGCTCGACCCTGCGGAGGCCGCGGCAAGAGTTCTTTCGGCGATCCGGCAAGGCGAACTCTATGTGTTCACGCACCCGGGCATGCGCGGGGAGGTCGACGAGCGGTTTGCCGCTATCCAGGCCGCCATGGACAAGGTGACGGCGCGTTGAGTTGCAAAATCACGCCAGTTCGGCTTGCATTGACGGCTTTTCCCGCCCGGAAAACGACGCTAGACATGCCCCGCCGGACGGCGTCCGTTGCGGCTTTAGGGGGCGTCGGCACGTGACCATGGACGAGATGAAACGGCAGGCCGCAGCGCGTGCGCTGGAGGAGGTGCGCGACGGCATGCGACTAGGGCTCGGGACCGGCTCGACCGCGAAGCATTTTGTCGAATTGCTTGGCGAGAAGGTTCGCGCTGGCATGAAAGTCATCGGCGTGCCGACCTCGGAGGCGACCCGCGGCGACGCGATGCGCTGCGGCATCGCCTTGACCACGCTTGAGGACATCGATCGGCTTGATTTGACCGTCGATGGAGCCGACGAGATCGATCCGTTACTCAACCTGATCAAGGGCGGCGGCGGCGCATTGCTGCGCGAAAAGATCGTCGCGACAGCGTCTGATCGCATGATCGTGATCGCCGACGATAGCAAATGGGTCGATGTTCTCGGCCGCTTTCCGCTGCCGGTGGAGGTCGTTCCATTTGGCCTTGCGGCGACCCGGCGCGCCATTGCGGAGGCATTTGCGAAATGCGGCGTTTCCGGGCAAATGGTGGTCCGGAACGGCGAGGACGGTCACGCTTTCGTCACCGATGGCGGCCACTGGATTGTCGATGCCCACCTTGGACGAATACCCGACGCCTCACGCCTGGCGAGCTTGCTGAGCGCGATACCGGGTGTTGTCGAGCACGGACTGTTCGTCGGTCTCGCCAGCTCGGCTGTGCTGGCAGGCGGGCAAGGAATTCGCGTAATTGAGCGGCGCTAGCACCTCACGCCGCAACTTTGGGAGAACCGGAATGAAGAGCCTTTTTCGAATTTTGCCCGCCGCGAGCCTGATGTTGGGACTGGCGCTGGCCGCTATTCCGGCGATCGCGCAGCAGCCGGCCGCGCCGGCGGCCAAGCCTGCTTCGCCGGCCGCGATCGCGGCGGCCAAGGAAATCCTGGCGATGAAGAACGCGAGCCAGATGTATCAGAACGCGGTACCCAATATCGTGGCGCAGACCAAGGATTCGCTGCTGCAGGCCAACCTCAACTATCAAAAGGACCTCAATGAGGTCGCCGTGATCGTTGCCCAGAGCCTCGCCGGCCGCGAGAAGGAGATCGGCGAGGGCATGGCGCAGGTCTATGCCAGCGAGTTTACCGAGCAGGAGCTGAAGGACCTCGTGACCTTCTACAAATCGCCGCTCGGCCAGAAATTGCTCGCCAATGAACCCAAGGCGGTTCAGCTCAGCATGTCCTATATGAACCAGTGGGCGCAAAACTTCGCCGAAACGGTCAACGCCCAGTTCCGTGCCGAGATGCGCAAACGCGGCAAGCAGATCTGACCATAGCGTTTTCGAGTGAAGTGGATCCCCCTTCGCCTGAAGAAAACGCTTCAAAGATAGACTCGTTGATGCGGGGGACTGATATTCGGGGTTGATATGGCTGAG
The DNA here is from genome assembly GCA_005884765.1 of Alphaproteobacteria bacterium. Taxonomy (GTDB): domain Bacteria; phylum Pseudomonadota; class Alphaproteobacteria; order Rhizobiales; family Xanthobacteraceae; genus Bradyrhizobium. Next base: position 36,779 of record VAZV01000184.1, on the reverse strand, counting down.
TTCGACGTCGACCTGTTTGTGATTGGCGGAGGTTCGGGCGGGGTTCGCGCCGCCCGCATCGCCGCCGGTCACGGCGCCCGCGTCATGGTCGCCGAAGAATACCGGATGGGCGGCACGTGTGTGATCCGCGGCTGCGTGCCGAAAAAGCTGTTGGTCTATGGGTCCCATATTCGACACGAAATCGAGGACGCCGCGGGTTTCGGCTGGACCATTCCTCACGCGACGTTCGACTGGCCGACCCTGATCGCCAACAAGGACAAGGAGATCGCGCGACTGGAGGCTGCCTATACCGCCAATGTCGAGAAATCCGGCGCCCGGATCGTCAAGACGCGCGCGGTGTTCGAGGATCCGCACACGCTGAGGCTTGCCACCGGCGAGGCTATCCGATCGAACTACGTGCTGATCGCGACCGGCGGCGCGCCAAACCACGGGGCGATGATCCCCGGCATCGAACACGTGATCTCGTCGAACGAGGCTTTTCACCTGGCTGAGTTGCCGAAGCGCATCGTGATCCAGGGCGGTGGCTACATCGCGCTGGAGTTCGCCTGCATCTTTGCCGGCTTCGGCTCCGATGTGACGGTGATCTATCGCGGCGACAACATCCTGCGCGGTTTCGATGAGGATGTCCGTAGCCACGTGCGGACCGAGATGGAGAAGGAAGGCATCACCGTCCTGACCGGATGCACGGTTGCCAAGGTCGACAAGCACGGCAAGGAATTCACCACGCATCTGTCGAACGGATCGAGCATTGCCTCCGATCAGGTAATGTTCGCAATCGGACGGCATCCCAATGTCGCCAATATGGGCCTGGAGAAAGCCGGGGTCGCCATCAGTCCGAAGAACGGCGGGATCGCGGTCGATCATTTCTCGCAAACCTCGGTGCCGAACATCTATGCAATAGGTGACGTCACCCATCGCCTCAATCTTACGCCGGTCGCGATCCGCGAGGGCCATGCGTTCGCCGATACCGTGTTCGGCAAGCGGCCGGTCGAGGTCGACCACGTCAATATTCCGACCGCGGTGTTTTCGCAGCCGGAGATCGGCACGGTGGGCCTGACGGAAGCGCAGGCGCGTGCGCAATTTCGCCACGTCGATATCTACAAGGCGAATTTCAAGCCGCTGAAGGCGACGATGTCGGGCCGCGACACGCGCATCCTGATGAAGCTCGTCGTCGATGGCGAGAGCGATCGCGTGCTCGGATGCCATATTGTTGGCGATACCGCGGCCGAGATCGTGCAGGCGGTCGCCATCGCGGTCAAAATGAAAGCGACCAAAGCCGATTTCGATGCCACGATGGCCTTGCATCCGACGGCGGCGGAAGAGCTCGTGACCATGCGCACGCCGACCGCGCGTCACGTGCGCGAGGCTGCCGCGGAATAACGTTTCGAGCGAACGCGCCGGATTTGTCCCGGTGATTCCGGTTCGCCAGGAAATGGGCGTGTACGCCTTACGACGGCTGCTCACCTGGAAGCTGAGAGAAATCAGGCTGAGAAAAACCGGGAACGCCAAATGGATTTCATTGAATTGAACGGTGCCGCGCTGCGTTACGAGCTGCGCGGCAAGGGTGAGCGCACGCTGGTGCTGGTGCACGAAATGGGCGGCTCGCTCGAAAGCTGGGACGACGTCGTAACCCAGTTCCCGGAATCTCGTCAGGTATTGCGCTACGACTGCCGCGGCGCCGGCATGTCGCAGAAGGTGCGCGGCGAGCTTGCCATCGATACGATGGTCGACGATATCGCGGCTCTGCTTGATGCTCTACGGATCGCCGGCAAGGTAGCACTGGCCGGCATTGCTGTCGGTGGTGCGATAGCCCTTCATTTCGCCGCGCGATACCCTGAGCGCACCAGCGGCGTCGTGGCCGGCAGCCCCGCGACCGGCATCGCGCCGGATCGCCGCGCCGCGGTGCTCGAACGGGTCGCCAAGATCGAGGCCGCCGGCATGGCGTTCGCCGTCGAGGAGTCGATGCGGAACGGCTATCCCGTCGAGCTTCGCGGCGACGTCAAGCGTTTTGAGCGATACCGGGCGCGATGGCTCGGCAATGATCCCTCGAGCTACGCGACGGTCTACCGAATGCTGGCTGCTACGGACATCGAGGACGAGCTGACCAGGCTGCGCTGTCCGGTGCTCGTGATCGGCGGCAGTCTTGATCGCACGCGCCCGCCACAGCTCGCGGAAGCCGTAGCCAAAACCATGCCCAAGGCAGGCTATACTGAAGTCCGCACCGGCCACTATATGGCGGTGCAAACGCCTGACCTCATCTTCGATCAGATCGCCGCCTTCCTGGACGCGATCGACGCCTGATCGAACCTGACCATCTCTTCCATCGTATCTGAGGTTTTCCCACATGCCTCCACAACCCGCACAGCAGATTCCCGGCGTCTATCATCGCAGAATCGGAGATATCGTCGTCACCGCCATCAGCGACGGCTATCTGGACGGCGCCCTCGACGTGATGCGCAATATCAATCTCGAAAAGGCGCATCAGGTCCTCCGGGACGCATTCCGGCCGGCGCGGCGAACCAGCGTCAACGCCTTCCTGATCCATTCAAAGGGTCGCATCGCGATCGTCGACACCGGGTCGGGCAATTATCTCTTGCCGACCGCCGGCTTCGTTCAACGCAACCTCGTAGCCGCCGGCATCGACCCGAAGTCGATCGATACGGTGTTGCTGACGCACATGCACCCGGATCACTCCGCCGGCTTGACGGATATGTCCAACGGCCAGTTGTTGTTTCCGAACGCAGAACTGGTCATGCACGAAAACGAACCGGCGCACTGGTTCGACGACGGCGCGATGGCGCAGGCCGATGAGCGCTCGAGGAAGCTGTATTTTCTCGCCGGCCGCGAGCAGGTCGCGCCCTACAAAAATCGCACGCGATTATTCAGGCAGGGCGAGGTGTTTCCCGGCGTGACCGCCGTGCCTTGTCTCGGGCATACGCCGGGCCACACCGCTTATCTCATCGCATCGGGCAACGATCAGTTGATGATCTGGGGCGACACGGTGCATGTACCGGAAGTGCAGACGGCGTTTCCGGACGCTGGCATGGCCTTCGACACCGATCTCGCTGCTGCCGCGGCCTCGCGCAAACGCATGTTCGATCGCGTCTGCACCGACGGCGTCCTCATCGCCGGCATGCACCTGCATTTCCCGGCATTCTCGCACCTCGCGCGGCGAGGCGATGCCTATGCGCTTTATCCCGAGGCCTGGGTTCACACGCTGGATGCGACCTAGAGCATGCTCCGGAAAAGTGGATACCGGCTTTCCCTCGCGACAAACGCGGAACGCGTTTGCGCGGAGATCATGCTCAAACAAAAAGATAGAGTGGGATGACGATTCGAAGAAAGTCATCGCGCTCTAGCGCGTCGAACGTTCCGTTCACGCCCGGCTTCGCGCTATCGAGCTAGCCCGAAGTCCATTCACTTCTGATCTTGAGGCGGGCTGCCTTGCTGGGGCGAAGGCGGGCTGCTTGGGCGATTTTCCGGTGGGCTTTGTTCGCTGGCCTGGAGCCAGGTCGGCATGTGCACCAACGAATTGTCGAGGTGATTAATGAGCCACGCGCCTCCAAGGGCGATAACGCCAGCCAACATAACGTGCGGCAGAGTCCGCACGAGCACGCCAAGCAGATGTGCGAATGCGCTCAATATTGCCGCGCCTGCGTAGAAGAGCTCCCTGCCCACTTGGAAAAGCGCCCAGATCACTGCCGCCAGGATCAGAACCAGAAGAAACTGCTTCCACAGCGGCCACTCCTGCCACGGCACAGCCGCGAGCTTGCTGATCTGATCGACCGACCACGTCCAGACGAGCTCGACGAAATGGAAGATCGCCGAGATCCCTTCGTGCAGAAATTTCAAGAGCTGATCGAAAACCTGTTTCATAGCCAGGACCTGACGTTCGACCCGCCTTAGTAATCAAAACGCGAGGAGGGAGCGTCCGGTTCCAAAAGCCGGGCGCTCAATCACGCATGGACGTGCTCCGGGCGCACGCCAAACGCGAGCAGCCGCCCTGGAATGCGCTGCAGCAGCGGCCATTGCATCAGTTTCATGAACCAGGGCGCCCTCGGCCGCTTGTCTTTGCTCGCGAGCGCCGGCCCGATCAGATTGTTCTGCATGATGATCTGCAGGCGCTGGGTAACGCGCGTTGGAAATTCGCGGCGCTGCTGGACGGCTTTGAGCGTGTCGACCGTTACCGTTCCACGCCGCAACGGCTCGGCGAGAATATTGGCGGCAGCTACCGCATCCTGCACCGCGAGATTGATACCGACGCCGCCGATCGGCGACATGGCGTGCGCGGCGTCGCCGATGCAGATGAGGCCTGTCCGATACCATCGCCGCAGGCGGTCCACCTCGACGGTCAATAGCTTCACCTTGTCCCAGCTGTCGATTTGATGGAGCCGGTCGCGCAGGAGCGGCGAGATGTCCCCGACGCTGTTGCGGAATTTGTCGAGGCCCGCGTGCTTGACCTCATCGGCGGTGCCTTTCGGAATGACATAAGCGCATTGCCAATAATCACTGCGGTTGAGCATCACCAGCATCCGCCCGCTTTCGACACGAGCTACGACCTCACTGGGGTCGTTGTCATTGCGCGATATGCGGAACCACATCACGTCCATGGGTGCGCGCAAATCTTTAACCGAAAATCCTGCGCGTTCGCGTAACGTCGAATGGCGGCCATCGCAAGCAACCGTGAGGTCGGCACGGATTTCGATCGGGCCATCCGGCGTTGTTGCGCGCACCCCTGTCACCCGGCCTTCGTCGAGGAGCAGATCGGTCGCCTCCGTGCGCATTCGCAAATCGAAACCGGAATAGTGCCTTGCGTGATCGGCTATGAATTCCAAGAAATCCCATTGCGGCATCAGCGCGACGAATTTGCAATGCACGGGCAGGTGCTCGAAGTGGCCGACGACCAGGTGGTCATCTCCGATTTGCAGCGACAGTTCCCGCACCGTCGAATGCGGAAGTTTGAGGAACTCGTCGAGCAATCCGAGTTCGTGCATCATTTCGAGCGTCGAAGGATGGACGGTATCGCCCCGGAAATCGCGCAGGAAATCCTCGTGCTTTTCGAGCACGACGACAGGCACACCCTCGCGCGCCAAGAGGAACCCAAGCATCATCCCGGCGGGGCCGCCGCCGGCGACGCAGCAAGTGGTTTTGATCTCAGTCATGGGTGGCTCCTGGCAACCTGAGGCTTCGAGGCCGTGACCGCATTGCAAATTTGTAGAATGGCCATCACAGGCTGAGGTTCCTTGCGCCTGCGCCGCGTCCGCCGAGCTTTGCCGTTAGGGGGAATCGAGCCGCGATGGGTGCGTTAAGCGATGGCAGGAGGCACACAATGATCCGGAACAACTCTCGGAACTCGCGAAAGTATGACCCGGACTGTGGCGGCTGCGGTATGGTCGTGAGAGGGCTCGGCGGAGCCTAGATGCGCAAAGCGCGGGGCGCGCCGTTGCGGTGACGCGCGCTCAGGCAAACGTCACGCCGATGCGCCTGTTTTTGCGCCAGACGATGTAGCATTGCTGACGCGCATTGCGGGTCAGCATGTTCAGCGTGACTTTATGTGGGATGCCCGCGGGGCTGGCAACTTCGAGCGCGGCTCCCACAGAGGATACGTTGCGAATCGTGCAGTCGATAGCCCTGCCGTCGAACTCGATCGTTCCGGCCTTGAAAACACGCTGCCGCTGGTTGGTTCGTCGCTCTTGCATGCGTCCGGTCTAGACCGAAAATCTGAGAAGGCGGCTAACCGCAACATCAAAATAAGCTGGTTTGAGGAACCACCCGTTAACCAAGGCTACTGTCACGCCGGGTTCGGAGGGGCGCGGGCCCTTTGGGATGAAACTTCGACAGCAAATTAGCAATCTTATTCGTATTAAAACGCGAACCACCGGCAGGCTTTAAATCTCCTTTGGCCGGATAGGTCATTAAGTGCAGCGGAACTACCTGCGGCGTCGCGTGAACGCAAATTGAGTAGCCAGATGAGCGAATCAAAATCTTTTCTGGTGGAACTGGAAGATGCAGTATCCAGAGGCACGCCCGAAAGCTGTTCGCGGGCTTTGTGGCATGCGACGGACATTCTAATTGCAGGTCGGTATTCTGAAGATCAGATCTGGACGTTTGGTGAAATCATAGGACGGCTTGCGGACGAAATTGAAGTCGCCGCGCGCGTTCGACTTGCAAACAAGCTTGCTCCCAGCAATAACGCGCCTGTCAACGTCATTACAAAACTTGCATTTGACGATTCGATCGAGGTCGCTGGCCCCGTGCTGCGGCAATCCGAGCGGCTAGATACCAAATTGCTGGTTGAAAATGCAAGAACGAAAGGCCAGCAGCACCTCCTGGCGATCTCAAAACGAAAATCGATTCCCGACGAAGTAACCGACGTTTTGGTGGCCCGTGGCAACAGCGAGGTTGCAACATCGGTTGCGGCGAACAACGGCGCGAGCCTTTCCGGTTCTGGTTTTTTAAATCTTGTAAAGCGCTCCGAGAACGACTCTATCCTTGCTGAGCATGTTGGTCTGCGCAAAGACATTCCCCGACACCTCTTTCAACAACTGATTTCGAAGGCGTCCGACGAGGTCAAAAGAAAACTAGCGCGAGAGCGCCCTGAGATGGGCAGTCAAGTTCAAACTGCGGTGACTGCTGTCACCGGCATGATCCACGCCAAATTTGGACCGGCATCAAGAAATTACTTTGCTGCGAAGCGGACCATAGGCAAACTGCACGAACAGGGCGGCCTAAATGAAGAGAAGCTCTTTGAGCTCGCCTATGCCCTCAAATTCGACGAGACTGCAGTCGCTCTCTCCCTGTTGTGCGATCTACCGATCGACGTCGTAGAACGCGCAGTGGTCGACGAAAACAAGGAGATCATTCTGATTTTGGCCAAGGCTTTGGATCTCTCATGGACCACGACGATGTCTTTGCTGTTTCTGGGTGCGGCCAACTTCCGAATTACCGCGGGAGACCTGGAGCGGATGAAAAGCGACTTCGCCAGGTTGAATGTCGAAACCTCGAAGAAAGTCCTGAAGGTCTTTCAGTCCCGCAAGGAAGAGGCAGCCCATAGTTCCGGTCTCCGTCACTTGCCCCAACTGCACTCCAGCTAGATTCAATGAACCAGCGAACAAGGGTCATTTGCCGGTTCCCCGACCCCGAACATCGATGGGCGGTCATTGCAATCGGAAATCACCCACTGACATCTTCGGCCATGCCGTAATTGCGGGCGACGGTGCCGGCAGCAATTTGGAATGAAGAACCAACCACCCAGCAGATTCCAGCCAGAGCTACCAATCCGCCGTGAACGGTCTCATCAAGGACAATGATGCTGACAGACAGAAATGCCGCCATCGCAACAAGGAATGTTCCGGCCGCACTGAAGATCTGAGCCGCATCAGCACCGGGGTTCCGTTCTTCCGGTCGCCTCGGGGTTGATCTCTGAGCAGGACGGCCAGGCAGATCGATGCCAACATAGAAGCTAAAAGCTCCGTAGAGCATCATCAACAACACGATCCAGCCGCTTCCAGACAGTTCGTTTCCTCGGCGCATCAATCCTGCGGCTACGTACAGGCCGCACGAGCTTCCAATCGCGGCGAGTCCGATTCGTTCAATGAGATGCGCCGATTTGATGAGTGCAGAAGGGGCGACCCTCGTGGTGCTGAGAAATGCGTTGGTCATTTTCATGTGGCTTCCTTTCTATAATTCATTGCCAAGAAAGTCGCCTACCGGGCGCGCGACGCGATAAGCACCGCGCACCCGGCGCAGCAATCGCTCAGCGAGAGCTAATCTCGACCGGCTGCATCACGCTTTTTGCAACATATTCACCGATTTCGAATCCCATCCTCGTCCCGACGCGGGTCGAGGAGCGGTAATGGAAACCGGACCAGATGCGAGCATTGGCGACTTCATCGGTAAGTGCCGTCATGTTGGTCCAACGGTGGGTGATGCCGGGGGCCGTCGGGCTGGTCGTTGCGATCTCGGGAATATCGCTACTTCCGAGCGCGGCAGTGATCATTCCTGCGATGCTGCCGGCCAGGATGCAGTGAGCGCACGGGTATTCAGGGTGCATCGGCGTCTCGCCGAGCGGCTGCCAGGTCGACTCGCGATCCGTCGCCGGATTTCCATCGGTATCGCCGTTGCGAATGGCGGTGACGGGCCGCCAGAAATTATAATGGTATTTGGCATCCAACACGGCGATCAATGCGTCGTTGAGCGCAATTCCCCCGAGCGCCATGAATCGCGCGCTCTCGCTGACATCCATCTCCTTAGCGATTGCGAGTTGTCGCAGGAAGGGGTGGTAGGCCACCGGTCCCGTGACGAGCCAGAAGCGGGCTGTCTCGGTCTGCTCGGCCGTTCGCTTCGCACTGTTCTGTGCGCCGTAGACCCTGATCTCATTGAAGTCCTTCGCCCATTCCTCGCTCGCGAGCGCGACAGGGGGCTCCGGCCGGAACTGCGATTGGTTCATCATCGCGAACGGCTTTACCTTTGGCCACATCGGGGCTCGCATGATCGGCGTCGCGACATAGACGCCGGGCGTCGTGCGTGGCCGGTAGTCATCGGGCGCATCGGAGCCATCGTTCGCCCGCGCCGCCAGGATCTTTGCACCGACGGCCTCTCCGAGCTTGACGCCCTCCGATTTCGCGGCCCCATCGGGAATCGACGCCAAATAGCTGGCAAGCTCGCCTTTCACACGACCGGCCGTCTTCGCATCAATGCTCGCAAGCACCGCCGTTGCCGCGGCCGCTGCAGCGGCTTCCTTTGACGTGGCGGGATCGGCCGGTAGCTGCACCAGATACGGCCGGTAGCGCCGCTCGATCGAATTCACCGCGTCGAACATCGCAGTGTGGACTATCCCCATCATCCGGAAAGCCGCGTACGGCGTGTATGGGGACGACGGGGCGCTGGCCAACGGCGCAACGGCATCGATGGCTTTGGCGTCCCAGTCGGTGATGACGTTGGCGCGCGCCGACGCAAGTGTGATGACGCTAAGCGATGCCCCGATCAAGGCGGCCGGAATCGAACGGCATATGGATGCACGCATGGTATCCTCCAACAATCTCTGAACTAGTTTCGAACTCTATGCGCGCGTGCAATTTCGCTTAGACGAAGTGCAGGTTCAGGCTCGCGCGAGCGAAGTTGCCGACCTCGTCGGCACTGGGCTTTCGCCGCTACCGCATAGGCGATGCTGCACGCCTTCCGGGTCCCGAGGAATGTTCTGCCTCATGACAAGAGACGCCGTTGGGACCGACTTGATTTCTAGCACCAACACATTCGCGACAATGTGAGGCTCTTCACATCGTCAAGGCAATCTCCTGGAGATTGTCTCTGCTAGCTAGGTCGTCGCCGCGTGTTCAAGGTTCAGACAAAATTTATGTAGTAACGCGAGCTCGTTCTCGCCGCGAGTTGTGCGCCCGTCTACCCCGTTCGGCCGTGTTCCCCTCGGGCAACGGACGGAATGTCGCAGTGCGCACGGCGGTCACGGGAAGTCCGCTTTTTGAACCAGATCGAACGTCGGGCGACCCATTCTATGGGTGCTGAATTCGGGACTGTGAAGCGGTTCACATTCGAATAGTTCGGTTCAGGCTATTGCGTGCAAACCCGTCTGAGCATGGCCTTCAATTGGCTTGTTCCAATCCGGCAGTGTGTTAACGTGTTTTTGGCGAGTTCAAATTTTTGCGGAACCTAGTTGTCCGCCCCTAACACTGCCGTTTGCGGTGTGTGGAGACCCAGCCCATGGGTGAAATTCGCAAATTAAAGTCGAGCAGAGGTGGCGATCCCCCGCGAGAGTCAACGCCGCGTCGTCTTGCTGCGATCGTCGCTGGCGATATCGCGGGCTACAGCCGCCTTATGCAGATCGATGAAGAAGGAACGCATCTTCGCGTGAAGCGGATCGAGCGTGACCTCATTGAGCCGAGCATTGTGGGGCATCACGGAAGGCTGGTCAAAACCACGGGTGACGGATTTATTGCGATTTTCGACAGCCCCGTCGAAGCTGTGCGATGCGGCATCGTCATCCAGCAAAACATGGTTGGACGCAACGCATCGATGCCGAAGCATCATTGGATTGAGTATCGGATTGGTGTCAATCTTGGCGACGTTATCATTGAAGCAGACGACGTTTTCGGCGATGGCGTCAATATCGCCACCCGCCTTGAGGGTATTGCCGATCCCGGCCAAGTTTACATCTCAGGCGGCATTTACGAGCAGATAAAGCACAAACTGGTTTGCGGATATGAGTCGCTCGGAGATCGCAAAGTAAAGAACATCACAGATCCGGTACGGGTCTACCGGGTGCTTCCGGATCCGGCCGCCTTCAACAGGACCCGAAGACGACGCGAGAACATTCTGATTGCCTTGCTGAGCCTGTTTTTGCTGGTCATCGCAAGTGGCGTGCTTTGGTACGTGTTTTGGCAACCGCATGGCACGGTGGGAGGTCAGGCTTCAGCCCCGGTTTCGCCGGAGACACCGAAGGTGCTCTCGCCACCGCAGCCCACCGTAAAACAAGCGGCGCCCCAAATTCAGCCGGCTCCTTCGGGGGCTCCAGCCGCGAAACAACCATCGACTCAACCCCAGTTTGCGGCTCCGGCCGCGCCTGCGACGCAGTCGACCTCGGCGGTCCGAGAGCCGGTCATGTACATGCTTCGCGGCGGCAGCTTCACAATGGGCAGCAATGACGATCCCACGGAGAAGCCACCCCACCAGGTCACGATCAAGCCGTTTGCGATCAGTCAGTATCCCGTAACCGTACGCGAATGGAACGAATGCGCTGCAGCGAAGGCATGCTCGTTCGTGGCGTCAGGCAACGCTGAAGCGCCCGTCACGAACGTAAGCTGGAGCGATGCCAAGCAATTCGTTGCTTGGCTCGCGGGCGCAACGCGAAAGGCGTATCGGCTTCCAAGCGAAGCCGAATGGGAATATGCCGCCCGCGGCGGCACGCAAACAAAGTACTGGTGGGGCGACCAGTTTCTATCCGGCATGGCCAATTGCAAGAACTGCACCGACATCGCAGCCGCCGAGCAACCGATCAAGGTCGGGAGTTTCAGGCCAAATCCGTTTGGGCTGTATGATATGGGTGGCGGCGTCGATCAGTGGGTAGAGGATTGTTGGCACAAAAATTATCAAGGCGCCCCGTCGGACGGTTCACCATGGGTCGAGGGCGACTGCGTGTCGCATGTCATCCGGTCCGGGTCCTGGAGGAATGACGCCCGCTATGCGCGGCCGGCGAACCGCGATAGTTACGACACGAACGTTCGATATCAGACACATGGAATGCGGGTCGCTCTGTCTCCTTAAAAGCCTCAGAGGAGAACGTCCATGAGGATCACCCGGCTTATCGTGCTATCGGTGGCGCTTGCGGCCGTGTCGTGCGCTGCCCACGCTCAAGGAAAGCCCGCGGCAAAGGATGCGGTTCTGTATTTCGTTTGGCCACAGGACGGCACCGTGATCAAAGGCGGATTTTGGTGTCGCTTCGGTCTGCGCAACATGGGCGTCACGCACGCAGGCGACGATTTTCAAAACAGCGGCCATCATCATTTGCTGATCGACGTGAACGAACCACTTGATCCGAACGAACCGATCCCACAGGACAAATCCCATCTTCATTTCGGAGCAGGCCAAACCGAGGCACGCCTCGAGCTGCCGCCCGGCAAGCACACTCTCCAACTGGTTTTGGGCGATGCCAAGCATTATCCGTTCAACCCGCCGCTCGTCTCTGACAAAATTACAATCAGGATCAAGTAGAATTTTCCGACGCGGCCTCGGGCGCTTTGCGCCGCGAGAATGCGAAGACGTGTCGCGAGAAGATTATTGCGCCGCCTGAATCCATTCTGCCGCACCCCGCCAAAGTGTATCGCGATGCTCCGGGCGGAAAAATCCAAAATGGCCGATCCTGGCCGTACCGATATCGCCAGGGGTGACCTCAACAATTTCGGGCGTGATCGAGCTGAACCCCGCGCACAGCATCTCGACCGCCGGCCGGGTCGCCCAGGGATCGTCGGAGAGGCAGATCGCGCGCAGCGCGCCGCGGTATTTCGGAAAATTCTGCAGCGCCGCGAGCCTGGAATCGAACAGATAATGCGGGCTCATCACCCAATCGACCCATTGCTGAAACACGCCTTTTGGCAGGTCTTCGCCGATGCCGGCCCAGCCCGGCATGTAACCCAACAGCCGGGCGAGGGGGAGGCCGATGAAGTTGAGCATGGCGTAGACGCGATAGCGTTCGGGCGAGGCCATCAGTTTCCAGTACCCGGCTTGGGACGCGATCAGGAGCGCCCGCGACACCTCGCCGTTGTCAGCAAGAAGCCCAAGCGCCTGGCCGCCGAAGGAATGCCCGATATAACCGAGCGGCAAGTGGCGGTAGCGCTCGCGCATCCAGGCGACCGCCGCAGTGATATCGAGCGCCGCCCAATCCGACATCGACGCCTTGAAGCCGACCAGTGACCTCGGCTGGTTGTAGCCTTCCACCGCCTTCTGCCTGCTGTCGCCAATGCCGCGGTAATCATAGGTCAGGACCGCGCAGCCGCGCCGCGCCAGATAGCCCGCGAAGCCGCGATAGATCTTGCGCGGGGTGGCGGTCGCCGAATTGATCAGAACGGCATGGCTCTTGGCGCCGCGGGGCAAGAACAGCGTCGCTCCCAGCGCATATCCATCCGCAGCCGGCACCATGATGTCGTCGGTGAAAACGTCGTCCAGCGCAGCTTCCGACACCGCGATTTCCCCCGTGCTTCTCGTTGAGGTGCAGCAAATGCGAATTCGGCTTTTGCCGCAAGAAGTTGTCGAGGGGGCCGGAATTGCAACTAGCGGTCCCTCACGAGCCTGTGTATAACGCGGCGCTTCACTCTCCCTGGTAAGTAGCGGTTTTCGCTGCAGGAGTTAACGTCATGTCCGAGCGGTGGACACCCGATAGCTGGCGCACCAAGCCGGTGTTGCAAATGCCCGAATATCCCGACGCCAAGGCGTTGGCCGATGTCGAGGCGCAGCTTGCGACGTTTCCGCCGCTGGTTTTTGCCGGTGAGGCCCGCAACCTGAAAAAGGCGCTGGCGCGGGTCGCCGCCGGCGAAGCGTTCCTGCTGCAGGGCGGCGACTGCGCCGAAAGCTTCGCCGAGCACGGCGCCAACAATATCCGCGACTTCTTCCGCGTGTTCCTGCAGATGGCTGTGGTCTTGACCTATGCCGGCGCGGTGCCGGTGGTGAAGGTCGGCCGCATCGCGGGACAGTTTGCCAAGCCGCGCTCCTCGTCGACCGAGAAGGTCGATGGCGTCGAATTGCCGAGCTACCGCGGCGATATCGTCAACGACATCGCTTTCACGCCACAATCGCGCACGCCCGATCCGCAGCGTCAATTGATGGCCTATCGCCAATCGGCGGCGACGCTCAATTTGTTGCGCGCGTTTGCCACCGGCGGCTTCGCCAATCTCGGCAGCGTGCATCAGTGGATGCTCGGTTTCCTGAAGGATTCCCCGCAGTCGCGGCGCTACCGGGAACTGGCCGATCGCATCTCTGAGGCGCTGAACTTTATGCGTGCCTGCGGGCTCGATCTGGAGAGCCATCCGGAGTTGCGGGCGACCGATATCTATACCAGCCATGAGGCGCTGCTGCTTGGTTACGAGCAGGCCTTCACCCGCGTCGATTCCACGACCGGCGACTGGTATGCGACCTCGGGCCACATGATCTGGATCGGCGACCGCACCCGCCACGTCGATCATGGCCATGTCGAATATTTCCGTGGCATCAAAAATCCAATCGGCCTGAAATGCGGACCCTCGCTCAAGCCCGACGATTTGGTGCGTCTGATCGACGTGCTCAATCCGGACAACGAACCGGGACGGCTGACGCTGATCAACCGGTTCGGCTCTGAGAAGGTCGGCGATCACCTGCCGGGCCTGATCCGCGCGGTGCAGCGCGAAGGCCGCATGGTGGTCTGGTCGTGCGATCCCATGCATGGCAACACCATCGCTTCGAACAGCGGCTACAAGACCCGCCCATTCGACCGCATCCTGTCGGAGGTGAAGTCGTTCTTCGCGATCCATGCGGCGGAGGGCACCCATGCCGGCGGCGTCCATCTGGAGATGACCGGGCAGGACGTGACCGAATGCATCGGCGGCGCGCGCGCCATCACCTATGAGGATCTCAGCGATCGCTACCACACGGTTTGTGATCCCCGGCTCAATGCCGAACAATCGATCGACATGGCTTTCCTGATCGCGGAACTGCTCAAGCAGGACCGCGGAAGCAAGGTGAAGCCGGTGCCGGCGGCCGCGGGATTCTGAATTGCTGCGGTTCTGGCGGGCCACCCTCAATAGCCGAAACGGCCTGGTGTTTGCGGTCCGCTCAGAGCAGGCTATTCGCGAGGAACTGGCCGCGATTGTCTTGTCGCTGCCGGCGGCGTGGCTGGTCGGCGCCACCACCATGCGCCGCGTCGAGCTGGTCGCCGCCGTGGTTCTGGTATTGGTCATTGAACTGCTTAATACCGCGATTGAGAAGCTCGCCGATCGTTTGACTACCGACCACGATCCGCAGATCGGGCGAGTGAAGGACATGGGATCGGCCGCGGTCGGCGTCGCGCTGGTTATGGCGGGCCTGTTCTGGCTGTTTGCCCTCGCCGAGCGCATAGGCGCGATCTAAAGCATGCAATTGCAGTTTGGCCTGATGCGGTGCACCATCATCCCATGAGCGCTCAATTCACGATCACGCTGGCCCAGTTGAACCCGACGGTGGGTGACGTCGAGGGTAACGCCGCCAAGGCACGTGCCGCGCGTGCGCAGGCGAAGGCCGATGGCGCCGATCTCATGGTGCTGCCTGAATTGTTCATTTCCGGTTACCCGCCGGAGGACCTGGTGCTGAAACCAGCATTCCAGTCGGCATGCCGCGCAGCGGTCGAGGCGCTGGCGCGGGAGACCGCCGACGGCGGGCCGGCCATGCTGGTCGGCAGCCCCTGGGTCGAAGATGACAAGCTCTACAATGCCTGTGCGCTGCTCGATTCCGGCCGCGTGGCGGCGATCCGCTTCAAGGCTAACTTGCCGAACTACGGCGTGTTCGACGAAAAGCGTCTGTTCGCGCGCGGGCCCGCCGCCGGCCCGCTCACCATCCGCGGCGTGCGTGTTGGCGTTCCCATCTGCGAGGATATCTGGCTTGAGGAGTCCGAGGACTACGAAAACGTCGTCGAGTGTCTCGCTGAGACCGGCGCCGAGATCCTGGTTGTGCCGAACGGCTCGCCTTACGCGCGCGACAAGGGCGATATCAGGCTTTCGATCGCGGTGGCGCGCGTCACCGAAAGCTCGCTTCCGCTGGTCTATCTCAATCAGGTCGGCGGCCAGGACGAATTGGTGTTCGACGGCGCATCCTTCGTATTGAACGGCGACCTCTCCGTCGCGGCGCAACTGCCGGCGTTTGAGGAGAGCGTCACGACGCTGCGCTGGACCAAGAGTGAGGCCGGCTGGCGCTGCGCCGGACCGATTGCAACGATCCTGGAGGGCGACAAGGCCGACTACGCGGCCTGCGTGCTGGGCTTGCGCGACTATGTCCGAAAGAACGGATTTCCCGGCGTGCTGATGGGTATATCCGGCGGCATCGACTCCGCGCTGTGCGCGGCGATCGCGGTCGACGCACTCGGCGCCGAGCGTGTCCGTGGTGTCATGCTGCCGTTCCGTTTCACCGCCCAGGTGTCGCAAGATGATGCGGCGAAGCTCGCGCGCAGTCTCGGCATCCGCTACGAGGTGCTGCCGATTGCGGATGCGGTGAATGGTTTTGAGAAAATCCTGTCCGGTGCCTTCGCGGGCCTGCCGCGTGACATCACGGAAGAGAACTTGCAGGCGCGCGCCCGCGGCACGCTATTGATGGCGATCTCGAACAAGACCGGTGCGATGGTGGTCACCACCGGCAACAAGTCGGAAATGTCGGTCGGCTACGCCACGCTCTATGGCGACATGAACGGCGGCTTCAATCCGATCAAGGATATCTACAAGACCGAGGTGTTCCGCCTTTCAGCCTTGCGCAATTCATGGAAGCCGGAAGGCGCGCTCGGCCCGTCAGGCGAAGTCATTCCGCCCAACATCATCGCGCGGCCGCCGACGGCGGAACTGCGTGAAAATCAGACCGACCAGGATTCACTGCCGCCTTACGATATGCTGGATGCGATCCTGGAGCGGCTGGTCGAGCGCGAGGAGCCGCTGGCCTCCATTGTCGCCGCCGGCTTCGATCGCGAAGTAGTGGCGCGGATCGATCGATTGCTCAACATCGCCGAATACAAGCGGCGGCAGGCTGCGCCCGGTGTCAAGGTCACGGCCAAGAACTTTGGGCGGGATCGCCGCTATCCCATCACCAACCGCTTCCGCGACATGGGCGAAGTGTTGCCCGAACCCGACGAGAAGCTGGTGTCGCGCGCCGGCCGCGCCTCGGCCGAGGCGTTCGATGGTTAACTTCAGCGCGTCGTCGAATTGTTCGGAAGAAAAGTCGGACCGACCGAGCGGATCGGCTTGTCTTTCGCAACATCCGTTGAATCCGTCGCGGGCGCCGACGCGGCAGGCGCGGGCGGTGTGCCGGCGGTGGCGGCAGGAGGCGTGGCGCCTTTCTTGGCGGCACCGGGGGCCGGCTTGCCCAGCGGCCGCTGCATCTTCTTTGCGCTCTCTTCGGTGACGATGATGTCGCCCTGCTGTTCGGCGGCGGCCTTGTCGTCGATCGATTTCAATGCGTCGGACCAGGTCTGGCCGGGAGCCTTGCAGGCGCAGGACGGATTGAACTCCTGGCGGAAACGAAACGCATTCGGCAACGCCGTGTAGGGCTGGCCACTGATCGAGACCGCCTGGTTCATGTCCTCGCCGGGGTTGCGGTAGGCAAACAGGCTCGCTTCGGTCGCCGGACAAAGCGCCTTGCAGGTCTTCTCGTCATCGGGAAAGCGGGCGGGAACGGTGGCGAACGAAACCGGGAAATAGGCGCCGTCACAGGTGCGCACGCAGACGGTGCGATAGGTTCCGGATTGCGGACCGAGATCGGCGCCGGGAACGCCCGGATTGTTGTTGCTGCCGCCGAATAGATTGCTCAGGAAAGTGCCCGGGCCTGATTGCTGCACGGCATTGGCATATTGCTGCCCGCAATTGTTCTGCGCGAGTGCGAGCAAGACCGAGCGCCGCTGGTTTTCGCGATCGGCGCCGCCGACCCCACCGGTGCGCAGCCGCTCGAGGCTGGTCGTGATCTGATCCAGATTGCCGCGCATCTGCTGGATCTGGTTATTGACCGGACCGCACTGCGCCGACTGGCCTGAGAACAGGGAGAAAAACCCGGAGCTGTCGCAACCCATGCGCCTGGCCTGCTGGGTGACGCGATCGAGTTCGCCCTGCTGCTTGGTCTGGGCGTCCTGGTACCGGCGGATCTGATCGTCCTTGGACGGATCGCCGCTGCCGCCACCGTGGTCAATGGTGGCGAGCTGTGCCTCCAGCCGCGGGCACATCGGATTGACCGGCGGGCCTTGGGTGGACGGCGGGGGCGGGGCAGGCGGATTCATCTGCGCGAAAGCGCCGGAATTCAGCGCAAGGCCGCCGAGCAGGGCGGCGCAGGCGAGGATCCGTCCGGGAAAAGGGGCAGTCGTGCTTTTCGGCATATTCGGCCATTACGAGGAACTCGGCTCGCGGCCTAAAGCCGCGGCAGATGCGCGCCTCACATACCCGCTTCGCGGGGCAGCGTCACGTCGTTTCCGGGGCACCGATGTGGCAGAAAAGCCCTTTAAGGGGCGGACTTTACCGCTGGCAGGTGATGGCGACATATTCGTCGCAGACGCCGCGCGTGCAGTTTCCGCCGGCTTTGGGTACCGAACCCGTGATTTCATCCGGATCGACGCGGCGGTAGGACGCGGCCTGGGCAAAATCTCGTGATCTGCAATAGGACAGGGCGGCGTGCGCGCCGCATCTGTCGCCCTTGGCGAGGCACTGGTCGACGCCGTAGCCGTCCGCCTGGTTGGCAATGATGAAAACTTTGGTTTCGGCCGACGCGCCCGATGCGGCGACGAAAAACACACAGGCCAAAAGCGCCAGGAGGGATCGCATGATGTACCGATGCATTGAGAGGACATGAATCAGAGGACCGCCCCTCATTCGATAAGCCCAAAAGATTAAGAATGATTAACCATGGGGCTTTGGTTGCGTTGATTCCGTGGCTGAAATCAATCCCTAAACACCCTCTTGACGCCGCGCCCCCGGTAGCGCCATGGTGGAACCATGAACGGTTTCCTCGCCATTTGCAGCATTTGCCGCGAGATTATTAGCTAGCGATTCGCTGGCTGAGGCCGTCTTTTCTCAACAGAGATGACTGGACGCCCGGCCGCAAGGGATGGGTTATCCATGCAGTTGCGCCTGTACGATACATTGACCAGGGAAAAGCGGCCGTTCACGCCGCTCGATCCCGAAAACGTCCGCATGTATGTCTGCGGGCCGACGGTCTACGATTTCGCCCATATCGGCAACGCGCGGCCGGTCATCGTGTTCGACGTCTTGTTCCGACTGCTGCGCCATCTCTACGGCGCGGATCACGTCACTTATGTCCGCAACATCACCGACGTCGACGACAAGATCAACGAGCGCGCCGCGCGGGATTTTCCGGGCCTGCCGCTGAACCAGGCGATCCGCAAGGTCACCGAAGTCACCGAGAAGCAATTCCATGAGGATGTCGACGCGCTCGGCTGCTTGCGGCCGACCATCGAGCCGCGCGCGACCGAGCACATTGCGGAGATGCGTACGCTCATCGAGAAACTGGTGGCCGGCGGCTTTGCCTATGTCGCCGAGGATCACGTGCTGTTCTCGCCGCAGGCAATGAACGCGGCGAATTCGGTGTTGCCGCGCTATGGCGCGTTGGCGAACCGCTCGCTCGACGAGATGATCGCCGGCGCCCGCGTCGATGTCGCTCCTTACAAGCGCGACGCCACCGACTTTGTGCTGTGGAAGCCGGCAAAACCCGGCGAGCCGTCATGGCCGTCGCCGTCCGGCATCAAGTCCGAGGGACGTCCGGGCTGGCACATCGAGTGCTCGGCGATGGCGTGGAAGCATCTTGGCGAACAGTTCGATATCCATGGCGGCGGCATCGATCTGGTGTTTCCGCATCACGAGAACGAGCTCGCGCAAAGCTGCTGCGCGTTTCATTCAGGCCGCATGGCGAATACCTGGATGCACAACGGCTTCCTGCAGGTCGAAGGTGACAAGATGTCGAAATCGCTCGGCAACTTCGTGACCATACGCGAACTGCTACAGACGGATAAGTTTGGTGGGCGAAACTGGTCGGGCGCGGCGCTCAGGCTAGCCATGTTCAAGACTCACTACCGTCAGCCGATTGATTGGACCGTCCAGAGTCTCATCGAGGCAGAGCAAGTTATGGCACATTGGAAAATGCTAGTGTCGCGCGTTCCAATTGCACAAATCAAGATTCTGCCGACACAGAAACTGGAACGCGTGTTACTTGACGATCTCAACGTGTCGGAATCGCTCTCCGAACTACATGATCTTGCAAGAATCGCGCAGAAAGATGCGTCGGCGCGCGATAGGCTTTATGCAAATCTTGTTTTTTTAGGATTGCTCCCGGATCAATTAGAATTAGCCAAGCAGGGTGCAGCCGAAATTCAGCACGAGATTAAGCTGCCAGAGCATCCCGACGCCACCACACTCGAAGTTTTTCGTCCCAAAATAGAGAAAAGTTTGGAAAGATTTTTCTTAACGTTGCCATCGTCGGCTAACACGACCGCTACAACCACAACTGCAAGTGTCATCCTTACCGGCGAAGTCCGATACGTGTTCCTCGATAATTGGACAAAATATAACCCCTATTACTTATCGCAGCCAGATAGGGCTCACGTTGAGAATACTATTGGTATCGAGAAGCTGAACAATCTCATTAGGGAGAGACTGAACGCGCGCGCGCGGAAAGATTTCAAAGGATCCGATCGCATCCGTGACGAACTAGCCGCGAAGGGTTTCGTATTGAAAGACGGCAAGGACCCCGCGACCGGTGAACCCACAACCACCTGGGAGATCGCACGATAATGGGACAGACGTTGCCCAAACCTGCGTTGCGGCCGTATCTCGCGGTCGATACGCCAATTCTGGCGGCGATCTTTGCAGCCGCCGTGCTGGAATTGACGGGCGATGACTACAGCGAACCGCAGCAGGAAGCCTGGGCCGCCACCGTCGACGACGAAGACGCGTTTGGCAAGCGCCTGGCCGGTCAGTTGACACTGATTGCGACCTTGCAAAATTCTCCAGTTGGATTCGCCTCGCTCAAGGGCGCCGATCACATCGATATGCTCTATGTCCATCCAAGCGTGGCGGGGCAGGGCGTGGCGTCGATGCTGTGCGACGCGTTGGAAAAGCTCGCGAGCGGCCGCGGCACCAAGAGCCTCATCGTCGATGCCAGCGACACCGCACAGGATTTTTTCAGAAAGCGCGGCTACGTCGCCCAGCAGCGCAACACCGTTACCGTCAATGGCGAATGGCTCGCCAACACTACGATGCAAAAGACGCTCTCCGATAATGCCGCGCCGGGAGTTCCGACATGAGCCGCGAACGCCTCTATCTGTTCGATACCACGCTGCGCGACGGTGCGCAGACCAACGGCGTCGACTTCACCCTGCATGACAAGCGGATCATCGCGCAGATGCTGGACGAACTCGGCATCGACTATGTCGAGGGCGGCTATCCCGGCGCCAATCCGGCCGACACCGAATTCTTTGCCGCGAAACCGATATTCGCGCACGCGCGCTTCACCGCGTTCGGCATGACGCGGCGCCCCGGCCGCTCGGCTTCCAACGACCCGGGGCTCGCGGGGCTGCTTGAGGCCAAAGCTGACGCGATCTGCTTTGTCGCGAAATCCTCGGCCTATCAGGTGCGGGTGGCGCTGGAGACCACCAATGAGGAAAATCTCGCCTCGATCCGCGACAGCGTGGCTGGCGCGAAAGCCGCCGGCCGCGAGGTGATGCTCGACTGCGAGCATTTCTTCGACGGCTACAAGGAAAATCCGGAATTCGCGCTGGCCTGCGCGAAGGCGGCCTACGATTCCGGCGCGCGCTGGGTAGTGCTGTGCGATACCAATGGCGGCACCATGCCGCATGAGGTCGAGACCATCGTCACCGCGGTGACAAAACATATCCCCGGCGATCACGTCGGCATTCACGCCCATAACGACACCGAGCAGGCCGTCGCCAATTCGCTCGCCGCCGTGCGCGCCGGCGCGCGGCAGGTCCAGGGCACGCTGAACGGGCTCGGCGAGCGCTGCGGCAACGCCAATCTCTGTTCGCTGATCCCGACGCTCAAGCTGAAGCGCGAATTTTCCGACGCCTTCGAGATCGGCGTGTCCGAGAGCAAGTTGGCGACGCTGATGAAAGTCTCGCGCACGCTCGACAACATGCTCAATCGCGCGCCGAACCGCCATGCGGCTTACGTCGGCGAAAGCGCGTTCGTGACCAAGACCGGCATTCATGCCTCCGCCGTGCTGAAGGACCCGCAGACCTATGAGCATGTGACGCCGGAATCAGTCGGCAATCATCGCAAGGTGCTGGTGTCCGACCAGGCGGGGCGCTCCAACGTGATCGCCGAGCTCGATCGCGCCGGCATTGCCTACGACAGGAACGATCCGAAGCTGGCGCGCTTGGTCGAGGAATTGAAGGAGCGCGAGGCGGCTGGTTTCGCCTATGAATCCGCTAACGCCTCGTTCGATCTGTTGGCGCGGCGCACGCTCGGCAAGGTACCGGAATATTTCCGGGTCGAGCAGTTCGACGTCAATGTCGAGCAGCGCTACAACGCCAATGGCCAGCGCGTCACGGTGGCGATGGCGGTGGTGAAGGTCGATGTCGCAGGCGAGCGGCTGATCTCGGCGGCCGAAGGCAACGGCCCGGTCAATGCGCTCGATGTCGCCCTTCGCAAGGATCTCGGCAAGTACCAGAAATACATCGAAGGATTGAAGCTGATCGACTATCGCGTGCGCATCCTCAATGGCGGCACGGAAGCGGTGACGCGCGTCCTGATCGAGAGCGAGGACGAGAAGGGCGAAAGCTGGACCACGGTCGGCGTATCGCCCAACATCATCGACGCCTCGTTCCAGGCGCTGATGGATTCGGTGATCTACAAGCTCGTGAAATCGGGCGCGCCGGCGTGATGCTATCGACACTGTCATTGCGAGGAGCGAAGCGACGAAGCAATCCAGAATGCCTCCGCGGTTGGATTTCTGGATTGCTTCGCTTCGCTCGCAATGACGGGTGTAATAGGCGAGTGCTCCAATGATCGACCACATCTCCGTCGGCGTCAGCGACCTTGAACGCTCCGCGCGTTTCTATGAGGCGACGCTGGCGACGCTCGGGCTCACGCGCCTGGTGACGCGGCCGGGGACGGTCGGCTTCGGCAAAAGCTATCCGGAGTTTTGGATCAACCTGCGCCAGGGCATGGGGAAAGTCGCCCCCGAAAGCGGCACCCATATCTGTCTTCGCGCCAAAACGACCGGCGAGGTCGATGCCTTCCATGCCGCGGCGCTCAGCGCCGGCGGCGCCTCAGATGGCGCGCCGGGCCTGCGGCCGCATGATCGCGTGAAGTATTATGCCGCGTTCGTCTTCGACCCCGACGGCAACCGCGTCGAAGCGGTGACGTTTCCGAGGGAGAACGAAGGCTAAAGCCTGCGCGCGACTTCGGGCGCGAGTTCCCTGGTGCCCTCGGGCGCGCGGGATGCGGCGGCGCGGAGCCGCGGCAAGATGTCCTCGACCCGCTCGGCCTTTAAAATATCGATCGACAAACTCGCGCGAATGAATTGCGTAGCGCGCATATGGGCGAGCAGTGCAAGCAGCGGCTCCCAAAACCCGTCGATATTGGCGAGCAGTACCGGCTTGGTATGGCGGCCGAGCTGCTGCCAGGTCAGTTGCTCCACCAGCTCTTCCAGCGTGCCGATGCCGCCGGGCAGGGCGACGAACGCGTCCGAGCGTTCGAACATCAGCCGCTTGCGCTCGTGCATGTCGGGCGTGACGATCATCTCCTGCACGCGGGTGAGTGCGTTTTCGCGCGCGGTGAGGAAATCCGGAATGATGCCGGTCACGCTGCCGCCGTGTTCGAGCACGGAGGTCGCGACCGCGCCCATCATGCCGAGCGATCCCCCGCCATAGACGAGACGGATCCCGTTCCCTGCAAGGACCTTTCCTAAGGCGATCGCACTCTCGATGAAGCGGGGATTGGTGCCGGGGCCGGAGCCGCAATAGACACAAACAGTTCGAATATCATTCATTCTCGTCATGTGGCACTGCAGCGTAAGGGTCGTCAAGCGGCTGATTCGCCGCCTCGAGGAAATCTATCCGCAAATGGCGACAAATCACGAAAGAATTGCGCCGCGCGAGGGTGCACCTGACGCCTAAACCCTCTATATGACGGGACAATTATCGATGAAAAAAGCAGCAAAGCGCGCAAAAGCTGGTCGCCCAGGCTCCCGTTGATGGCTCACACCGATTCGTCCCAAGGCTCATCTCAAGGCTCATCTCAAGGCTCATCTCAAGGCCCGTCTCAAGCCGCTGAAGAAGCGCTAGCTTCCAACAAATCGATCGAGCAGGCGACCCTGTTCGGCACGCTGGCGCATCTGTGGCCCTACATCTGGCCCAGCGATCGCGCTGACCTGAAGATGCGCGTGGTCTGGTCGGTGGTGCTGCTGTTGATCGCCAAGCTCGCCACGCTCTCGGTGCCGTTCACGTTCAAATGGGCAACCGATGCGCTGACCGGCGCTAACACCGCTCCGGTTCAGGCCTCGAACTGGAAGATGTGGCTGTTCGCCTCGCCCCTGATCATGACCGTAAGCTACGGCGCCATACGCGTGCTGATGGCGGTCCTGACCCAATGGCGCGACGGCATCTTCGCCCGCGTGGCGATGCATGCGGTGCGCAAGCTCGCCTACATCACCTTCGTCCACATGCACGAGTTGTCGCTTCGCTTCCATCTGGAGCGCAAAACCGGCGGACTGACGCGGGTTTTGGAACGCGGCCGGCTCGGCATCGAGGTCATCGTGCGGATGGTGATCCTGCAACTGGTGCCGACCATCGTCGAGGTTTCACTGTTGATGGCCGTGCTGTTGTGGCAGTTCGATTGGCGCTACGTGCTGGCGACGCTGATCACCGTCGTGATCTTCATGTATTTCACCTATGCCGCGACCGAGTGGCGGATCGAGATCCGCCGCAAGATGAACGATTCCGACACCGAGGCGAACACCAAGGCGATCGATTCGCTGTTGAACTACGAAACCGTCAAATATTTCGGCTCCGAGGAGCGCGAGGCCACGCGCTACGATCGCTCGATGCAGCGCTACGAACAAACAAGCGTGAAAAGCTACACCTCGCTCGCGGTGCTCAATACCGGACAGGCCGCGATCTTCACCGCCGGTCTCACCGCGACCATGATGATGTGCGCGCTCGGCGTCCGCAGCGGGCACAATACGGTCGGTGATTTCGTCATGATCAACGCCATGATGATCCAGCTCTACCAGCCGCTGAATTTCATGGGCATGCTCTACCGCGAAATCAAGCAGGCGATCATCGACATCGAGAAGATGTTCAACGTGCTCGCGCGCAATCCAGAGATCAGGGACGCCGCGGACGCGAGGCCGCTGGTCGTAACGTCGGGCAATCTGCGCTTCGAGGACGTGCGTTTCTCCTACGATCCCGAGCGTCAGATCCTCAAAGGCCTCAGTTTCGAGGTGCCCGCCGGCAAGACGGTTGCGATCGTTGGGCCGTCCGGCGCCGGCAAGTCGACGATCTCGCGCTTGCTGTTCCGTCTCTATGACGTGTCAGGCGGCAGGATCCTGATCGACGGTCAGGATATCCGCAACGTCACCCAGGCCTCGCTGCGGGCATCGATCGGCATGGTGCCGCAGGATACCGTGCTGTTCAACGACACCATCCGTTACAACATCCGCTACGGGCGCTGGGATGCGAACGATGCCGAGGTCGAAGAGGCGGCGCAGCTCGCGCAGATCGATGCTTTCATCCGCATGGCGCCGATGGGTTACGAAACGCAAGTCGGCGAACGCGGCCTGAAACTGTCGGGCGGCGAGAAACAGCGCGTTGCGATCGCGCGCACGGTGCTGAAGGCTCCGCCGATCCTGGTGCTGGACGAAGCAACGTCGGCACTCGACAGCCACACCGAGCACGAAATCCAGGAGGCGCTCGATCGGGTGTCGCGCAATCGCACCTCGCTGGTGATCGCACACCGGCTCTCCACCGTTGTCGATGCCGACGAGATCATCGTGCTCGATCAGGGCCGTATCGCCGAGCGCGGAACGCACGGAGGGCTTTTGGAAACCGACGGCCTCTATGCCAGTATGTGGAACAGGCAGCGCGAGGCCGAGGCGGCGCGCGAGAAGCTCGCACGGATCGCCGACGAGAATGAAGAGCCAAACGGTGAGCCGCCGGCCGTTGTTGATCCGCTCGCGACCGCTGCGGAGTGAACCCTGATGTCGATCGCCAATTCGATCCGCGCGCAAATCCCGCCGATCCACCCGGAAGGCTATCCGTTCATCGGCGGCTTTGCGCTGGCGAGCCTGATCCTGTTCTGGATCTGGACGCCGCTGGGCTGGATCGGAACCGGGCTGACGATCTGGTGCGCGTTGTTCTTCCGCGACCCAGTGCGGGTGACGCCAGTGCGCGACGGCATCGTCGTGGCGCCGGCCGATGGCCGCATCTCGATGATCACGCAGGTGTTGCCGCCGGCCGAACTCGGCCTCGGCGACCGGCCGCTGCCGCGCATCTCGATCTTCATGAGCGTGTTCAATTGCCATGTGAACCGCAGCCCGGTGTCGGGGCGGATCGACCGGATCGCGTATCGGCCGGGCACTTTCATCAACGCCGAGCTCGACAAGGCGAGCGAAGACAATGAGCGCAATTCGCTCGTGATCTCGACGGTGCAGGGACGCATCGGCGTGGTCCAGATCGCGGGGCTGGTGGCGCGGCGGATCGTCTCGTTCGTCCGGGAGGGGCAGACGATCGGGGCCGGCGAACGGTTCGGCTTGATCCGCTTTGGCTCGCGTCTCGACGTCTATCTGCCCGAAGCGACGAAACCGCTGGTCAGCGAAGGCCAGACCGCCATCGCCGGCGAGACCATCCTGGCCGATTTCAGGCTGAACGACGCCGCGCGGACCTATCGGACCGATTAACTATTCGAAAGGTCGGTGCCGCTGACGATCCGCCGCAATGGCGCAGGGGCGCTGCGCTTGCTATATGTAAGCCTGCCATGATGCCTTTCGATCCCAAATCCATGGAAATGCGCCGCCGCCGATTTCGCCCGATCCCGGTGCGCATGCTGGTGCCCAACGTCATCACCCTGCTTGCGATCTGCGCGGGCCTGACCGCGATCCGGCTTTCCACCGAAGGCCATATGGAACTCGCAGTGGCGGCGATCGTCTTTGCCGCCGTGCTCGACGGCATCGATGGCCGTGTCGCGCGCATGATCAAGGGCCAGTCGAAATTCGGCGCTGAGCTCGACAGCCTCGCCGACTTCGTCAATTTCGGCGTCGCGCCGGGGTTGATCCTCTACTTCTGGCAGTTGCATGAGCTGGGCAATGGCGGCTGGATCGCGGCGATGGTGTTCGCGATCTCCGGCGGCCTGAGGCTCGCCCGCTTCAACGCCACCATGGACGATCCGAACAAGCCGCCATTTGCGGTGAATTACTTCACCGGCGTTCCAGCGCCCGCGGGCGCGATCATCGCGTTGCTTCCGGTCTATCTTGGCTTTCTCGGCGTGCCAAAACCGCCGGCCACGCTGACTGCGCTCTACACGCTCCTGATTGCATTCCTGATGGTGTCGCGCCTGCCGGTGTTTTCCGGCAAGACCATCCGCATGCGCGTGCCGCCGGAGATGGTGCTGCCGGTTTTCGTCTCGGTGATTTTCTTCATCGCGCTTCTGGTCGGCTATCCCTGGCACATCCTCTCGGCAGGTTCGGTGCTTTATCTCCTGAGCTTGCCGGCGGGGTGGAAGTCCTATCGAGACCAGGCTCGGGCAGCAGCGGCTGCCTCCGCTGCGGCGGCGCCCGGTGCCGCTCCGAGCGCTCCGGCGCCCCCGTTTGCGCCGGCTATCCCCGATGCCTCCGAGGACGATCGGCCGGAGCGGCTGCACTAAGCCCAGCGGTTTCCGAAATATCTGCCATGAGCGATCGGTGAGTTGGGTTCGAACCTGATCTCGGCTATACGGCCGTTCATGCGCGGCTTGCAAAGCAGCCGGGGCAAACATCAGGAGAGAACGCCGTGACGACATCCGCATCGCCTCCGCTACCTCCATCGCTGCTCGAGGCGCTGGCGCGCTACGACACGCCGACGATCTGCAATGCGATGGAGATCGTCGCGCCCGAGCGGCGGCTGATCGGCTACACCACGAAACCGCTGGTGTGCCCGTTCCCGGATTTGCCGCCGATGGTCGGATACGCCCGCACGGTGACGATCCGCTCGGTATTGCAGTCCGGCCTGCCGGCGGCCGAGCAGGCCAGGCGGCGGATCGCCTATTACGAATATGTCGGCACCGGCCACGGCCCGCGCATCACCGTGATTCAGGATATCGACGGCGCCGACGCCGGATACGGCGCGTTCTGGGGCGAAGTGCAAAGCAATGTGCACAAGGCGCTCGGCTGCCTCGGCGTCATTACCGACGGCTCGATCCGCGACATCCCGCAATGGGCGCCGGGCTTCCAGGCGTTGGCCGGCTCGATCGGACCGTCGCACGCCTGGGTCCATGCCGAGAGTTTTGGCGGCGAGGTGCGCGTTGCCGGCATGACCGTGCGATCGGACGATCTCATTCATGCCGACCGTCATGGCGCCATCGTCATTCCGACCGATCTTGCGGCCAAACTGCCGGACGCCGCCGAACTGTGCGGCCGGCGCGAGACGCCGATCCTTGAAATCGCCCGAGCCAAGGATTTCTCGCTCGACAAGCTGAAGGAGGCGCTCAAGCGGTCGGCCGAGATACACTGATGGCGAGTTTACCGATGGCGAGTTCACTAATGCATTGAAGGTGCATGCGCGATGGACGTGAATGGCAAGACCATCCTGATAACCGGCTCGACCGATGGCGTCGGCCGCTACGTCGCCCGTCAACTCGCCGGTCGCGGCGCCCGCGTGCTGATCCACGGCCGCAATGCCGCACGCGCCAAGACGCTCGCCGATGAGATCAAGCGCGACGGCCGCGCCGCGCCGGCGTTCTATCAAGCCGATCTGTCGTCGTTATCGGGCGTGCGCGAACTCGCGAGCGCCGTGATGGCCGACCACAAGCGCCTCGACGTCTTCGTGAGCAATGCCGGGATCGGGTCGCAGAATGGCGGAGGCGGGCGGCAAACCAGTGCGGATGGCTCTGAGTTGCGGTTTGCCGTGAACTATCTCTCGGGGTTCCTGCTCGCGCATCTGCTGCTGCCGCTGATCAAGGCGGCCGCGCCGTCGCGCATCGTCAATGTCGCCTCGCTCGGCCAGCATCCGATCGATTTCGACGATGTGATGATCACCAAGGGCTACAGCGGCCCGCGCGCCTATGCCCAGAGCAAGCTCGCGCAGATCATGTTCACGATCGATCTCGCGGAGGAACTGAAGGGATCGGGCGTAACCGTGAATTCGCTGCATCCGGCGACCTACATGAACACGACGATGGTGCGCGCAGGAGGGATCACGCCGATCTCCACCGTCGAGCAGGGCGGCGAAGCGATCCTGCATCTCATCGCTGGCGACGACGTCGCGGACAAGAGCGGGCTATTCTTCAACGGCATGAACGAAGCGAAAGCAAACCCGCAAGCCTATGACGCGCAGGCGCGCCGCCGCCTGCGCGAGCTTAGCCTCGAGCTTGCGGGTTTGCCGGCCTGACCGGCGGGCGCGGGTCTGACGCTGGCCGGTTATGGTTAGCGGAAGCTTGAGATCGCGTCGTAACGGCGGCGCATCGGCCGCTCCGTCGCCTGCGGCTTGCGATGAAACGCGCGTTCGGACACTTAACCTTTACGCGTCTTTAATGGGGCCAACGTAGGGTCGCGACAGGCGGCTCAGAACGGGCCGTGCCGCCCAGCATGGGCGGTTGTATGCGTGCGCGTTGGAGTCTCCCATGGACATTATGACGGGCATTGGGCTCGTAGCCGGCATCATTGTGATCGCGACGATGATGCTCCTGGGCGGCGATCTGCATCTGTTTGTCTCCGAACACGCGATCATCATCATCTTCGGTGGATCGATCGCGGCCACCATGATCCGTTTTCCGCTCGGCGTCATGTTGCACGGTTTGCCGCTAGGAGCGAAGTTCGCCTTCACCATGAGCCGGCTGACCGCGCATGATCTCGTCGACGAACTCGCCCGCATCGCGGAGATCGCCCGCAAGCAGGGACCGGTCGGCCTGGAAAAGGTCGAGACCGACGAGCCGTTTCTGGCCAAGGGAATCCGCTATGTCGCCGACGGTTACGATCTCGAATTCATCCGCGACAATCTCGAGCGGGACCGCGACAATTTCCTGATGCACCTCGACGAAGGCAGCAAGATTTACCGCGCCATCGGCGACTGCGCGCCGGCGTTCGGCATGATCGGCACGCTGATCGGCATGGTGCAGATGTTCGCCAACATGACCGATCCTTCCAAGCTCGGCCCGTTCATGGCGACCGCGCTGCTCGCAACGCTGTATGGCGCGCTGGTCGCGAACCTGTTCTGCCTGCCGATTGCCGACAAGCTGCATGGCAAGCTGCTCGACGAGGAAACCAACCGCACGCTGATCATTGACGGCATTCTCATGATCCGCGATTCCAAGAGCCCGACGCTGGTTCGCGAAATGCTGCTGGCGTATTTGCCGGAGAAGCACCGCCACGAGGGTGAGCCGGTACCGGCCTGAGCGGTAGCGGCGTTCCCGGGAGCATAGGATGGCCAAGAAAAAGCGCGGTGACGCACATACCGGAGGGCATGGCTGGTTCGTGACCTTCGCCGACCTGATGGGTCTGATGATGAGCTTCTTCGTGATGCTCGTCGCCTTCTCCAACCAGGACGCGCAAAAGCTGAAAATTGTCGCAGGCTCGATGCGGGAAGCGTTCGGCGTGCAGACTGAATCCCGCTATGCCGGGATCGTTGAGTCCGACGGGCTTCCGACACGCCCCAAGCTGAAGAACACCGCGCATATCAACCCCGAAGAATCGTCGAACACCCCGACCCCGGACCAGCAGGACCGCGACCGCGTTCAGGGCGTGCACCTGAAGATCGACCGCGAATTTGCGCTGGCCTCGGCATCGCTGCGCCAAGCGTTGCAGGATCTGCCGGAATTGACTGAAATTTCCAAGCACATCATGTTCGAGGAGACGAAGGAGGGCCTCAATCTGGAGATTATCGACCAGGATGGCCGCTCGATGTTCGCCGACGGCTCCAAGGTTCCCTATGAGCGCACCCGCCGGCTGATCGAAAAGCTTGCCGTCCCGCTCAAGGCAACGCCGCTGCGTGTCGCCATCGTCGGTCACACCGCCGCAGGTTTCGTGCCGGTACGAGGCGACTACGGCGCGTTCGATCTTTCGGCCGATCGCGCCAATGCGGTTCGCCAGATCCTCGAGCGGGAAGGGCTGCCCCCGGCCCACATCTTCGCGGTTTCCGGCAAGGGCGATACCCAGCCGCTGTTTCCCGACGATCCCTCGCTGTCGGCGAACCGCCGCGTCACGATCACGCTGATGCGCGAAGACCCGCCACTGCCGCCCGATCTGAAGCCGTAGCGCCGCCACTATGCTACCATAATACCTTAGGCTGTCTGCCGTCCTGCCGCATGATCGTTGCGTTATGGACACCTCAGGCCTCACCCGCGCTGCTATGCTGGATCGATTGACAGGCCGTCGGCAAACGTCGATAGCGGCCCGGATCAAAACAACCGATCGAGTGTTTTTCCCAGCCAATGGCCGTCACCGCCACATCGACTGAAGCCGGTGATGCACCGGTCGCGTCAGGCTTCTGGGCCCTCACGCTCGGAAGCATCGGCGTGGTCTTTGGCGATATCGGAACCTCGCCACTATACGCGTTTCGCGAGGCGGTCGCGGGCGCTGCGCAGGGTCAGCCGGTGACCCGTATCATGGTGCTCGGCGTGCTCTCCCTGATCCTGTGGGCGCTTTTCATCGTCGTCACCGCAAAATACGTCTTGCTGTTGTTGCGCGCCGACAACAATGGCGAGGGCGGCACGCTCTCGCTGATGGCGCTCGGGCAACGCGCGCTGGGCCGCAGGAGCTGGCCGTTGCTGGCGTTGGGCGTGATCGGGGCGTCGATGTTCATCGGCGATTCCATGATCACGCCGGCGATTTCGGTGCTGTCGGCGGTCGAAGGCCTCAAGCTCGCTGCGCCTGCGCTCGAGCACTATGTGGTGCCGTTGACGGTCTTCATCCTGGTCCTGCTGTTCGCCGTCCAGCGCAGCGGCACGGCGCGCGTCGCATCGGCCTTTGGGCCGGTGATGGTCGTCTGGTTCGCAAGCCTCGCCGTGATGGGCTTCGTCCACATCAGCGACGATCCATCGGTGCTTGCCGCGATCAATCCCTGGTATGCCGTCCAGTTCGTGCTCTCGCATGGCACGATCGGCCTGGTCACGCTCGGCGCGGTGTTTCTCGCCGTGACCGGCGGCGAGGCGCTCTATGCCGATCTCGGCCATTTCGGCCGCAAGCCGATCCAGGCCGGCTGGCTCTATTTCGTGTTGCCATCGCTGTTGATCAATTATTTCGGCCAGGGTGCGCTGGTGCTTGCCGATCCGGCCGCGATCGAAAACTCGTTTTATCGGATGGTGCCGGAAATCCTGCTGCTGCCGCTGGTGGCGCTGGCGACCGCGGCAACCGTCATCGCGAGCCAGGCCGTCATTACCGGAGCGTACTCGCTGACCCGCCAGGCCGTGCAGCTTGGCCTTCTGCCGCGTTTCGAGGTTCGCTACACCTCGGAGACGCATGCCGGGCAAATCTATCTGCCGCGCGTCAACCGGCTGCTGTTGATCGGCGTGCTGCTGCTGGTGCTGCTGTTCCGCACCTCCAGTGGTCTTGCTTCCGCCTACGGCATCGCCGTCTCCACCACCATGGTCGCCGACGGCATCATGGGCTTCGTGGTGATCTGGAAGTTGTGGAACTGGCGGGTGGCGACGGCGGCTGCGGTGATCCTGCCGTTCGTCGTCGTCGACATGACCTTCTTCAGCGCCAATCTCTTGAAACTGTTCGAGGGCGCGTGGGTGCCGCTGTTGTTCGGTGCCGTCACTGCAATCATGATCTGGACTTGGCGGCGCGGCTCGTCGATCCTGACCATGAAGACCCGGCGTATCGAGGTCCCGCTGGTAGACCTGATCAAGAGCCTGGAAAAGCGTCCGCCGCATATCGTCAGGGGCACCGCGATCTTCCTCACCAGCGATCCGAGTTTCGTGCCGACGGCGCTGTTGCATAATCTGAAGCACAACAAGGTGCTTCACGAGCATAATGTGATCCTCACGATCGAGACCGCGCAGACGCCACGGGTCGACTTGTCGGAGCGGGTGAGGATGGAAGCCATCAGCGATAAGTTTTCGACCGTCCGCCTGCGCTTCGGCTTCATGGAATCGCCGAACGTGCCGAAGGCGCTGGCGATCGCGCGCAAGCTCGGCTGGCAGTTCGACATCATGTCGACGTCGTTTTTCGTGTCGCGGCGCTCGCTAAAGCCCTCGACGCAGTCGGGTATGCCGGCCTGGCAGGACCATCTGTTCATCGCGCTCAGCCGCGCGGCCAACGACGCCACTGACTATTTTCAGATTCCGACCGGACGGGTCGTCGAAGTCGGTACCCAAGTCACGATCTGACGCATCACAATCCCAAAATTATGCATTTTTGCATGGCTAACGGCCAAAATAGGCTTGGCTATGCTTCGAATGCAGAGCTATAAGCCGCGTCGCTTTGCCATTGTGCAGTGAAGCATTTGAGGCCTTAAAGCTTCCCAATGACCAATGAAGTTGCAGCTCCCGCCCCGGAAACGGCGGCGTCCAATGGGCATGGCGATAGCCACTCCACCGCCGGCTTCGGCGCGCTGACGCTCGGCAGTATTGGCATCGTCTATGGCGATATCGGCACCAGCCCGCTGTACGCGCTGCGCGAAGCCGTGACGGCGGCCAGCGCCGGAGGCGAGGTCGCCTCGCATGCGGTTCTCGGCGTGCTCTCTTTGATCCTCTGGGCGCTCATCATCGTGGTGACGCTGAAATACGTGGTTATTCTGCTGCGTGCGGACAACCATGGCGAGGGCGGCACGCTGGCGCTGATGGCGCTCGCGCAGCGCGGGGTTGCCTATGGCGCCGGCGCGATCGTCCTGCTCGGAATCATCAGCGGCGCCTTGTTCTACGGTGACGCCGTGATCACGCCGGCGTTGTCGGTGCTCTCCGCCATCGAAGGTATCAAGCTCGTCACCGCGGCTTTCGAACCCTATGTGGTGCCGTTGACCGTACTGATCCTGCTCGCGCTGTTTGCGGTGCAGGCGCGTGGCACCGCGGGGATCGCCGCGTTCTTCGGCCCGATCATGTGCATCTGGTTCGCCGTCATCGCGGTCGCGTCGATCGCTCCGATCATGCGGCAGCCCCAAGTGCTGTTGGCGCTAAATCCGCTCTACGCCGTCTATTTCATGCTTCATCACGGCATGATCGGCTTCGTCACGCTCGGCGCGGTGTTCCTCGCCGTGACCGGTGCCGAGGCGCTCTATGCCGACCTCGGGCATTTCGGCAAACGGCCGATCCAGACCGCCTGGTTGTTCATCGTGCTGCCGTCGCTGGCGCTGAACTATCTGGGGCAGGGCGCGCTCGTCATCTCCGACCCCAAGGCGCTCGAAAATCCGTTCTTTCTGATGTTCCCGGACTGGGCGTTGATCCCGATGGTCGCTCTCGCGACGATCGCGACTGTGATTGCGAGCCAGGCGGTCATCACCGGCGCCTATTCGCTCACCCAACAGGCGATCCAGCTTGGGCTATTGCCGCGCTTTGAGATCCGCCATACCTCCGAGTCCCATTACGGGCAGATCTTCATGCCGCGCGTCAACGCGCTTTTGCTTGTGATGGTGATGCTGCTGGTTCTGATGTTCCGCTCGTCCAGTGCGCTGGCGTCGGCCTATGGTATCTCCGTCACCGGGACCATGGTGGTCACGGGCATGATGGGCTTCGTCGTCATCTGGAAGGTCTGGAGATGGTCGCCATTTGCGGCCGCGGCGCTGATCGCACCGTTCCTGTTCCTCGATCTCACGTTCCTCGCGGCAAATCTCCTGAAAGTGCTCGAGGGCGGCTGGGTGCCGCTAGCGCTCGGCGCCCTCGTGATGCTGTTGATGTACACTTGGCGGCGCGGCAGCCGGCTGTTGTTCGAGAAATCGCGCAAGCTCGAATTTCCGCTCGCCGATCTGGTGGCGATGCTGGAGAAGCGGCCGCCGCAGCGGGTTTCCGGCACGGCCGTGTTCCTCACTAGCGACCCCGTCAGCGCCCCGACGGCGCTGATGCACAGTCTCAAGCACTACAAGGTGCTGCACGAGAAGAACGTCATCCTCACCATCGAAATCGCGACAACGCCGCGGGTCGATATGGCTGAGCGGGTAAGGTTGGAGCAGATCAGCGCAACCTTCTCCAAGGTCACGCTGAAGTTCGGTTTCATGGAATCGCCCAATGTGCCGAAAGCGCTGGCGATCGCGCGCAAGCTCGGTTGGCAATTCGATATCATGTCGACGTCGTTCTTCCTGTCGCGGCGCGCGCTCAAGCCGGCCGTTCATTCCGGCATGCCGCGCTGGCAGGATCACCTCTTCATCGCGCTCAGCCGCACCGCCAACGATGCCACCGACTATTTCCAGATTCCGAGCGGACGGGTGGTCGAAGTGGGAACGCAGGTAACTGTCTAGACTTTTTAGCCCGTCCCAGACTTTTAGCCTGTCCCGAGCCTCCTGCGATGCTTGATTTTCGCCGCGCAAGGGGCGACTTTGGCCGCCAGTTCGAGCTGATGCCCGCAGAAAGATTGTCAGGAGAGTTTTCGTGGCGGACCACAAGGTGCACGATTTGATGCCGGAGGACGTGTCGAAGGGAATGGCGGATGGACGCTACCTCTTGGTCGACGTCCGCGAGCCGAATGAAGTTGCTGCCGAGGCCTATCCAGGCGGCGTCGTTGTACCGCTTTCAACCTTCGATCCGAGAAGCATTCCGGACCCGCAGGGCAAACAGGTGGTCTTTGCCTGCCGATCGGGAAAACGTTCGGTGACCGCCTCGCTGGCGGCGCAGGCCGCGGGCCTTCCTTACGACAAGCATCTCGCCGGTGGCATTTTGGGCTGGAAGGCTGCGGGATTGCCGACCAGGACCGGCGGCTGACGTTTTGCCATGAGGTCCATGAACAAGGTCTTTGCTGACCTCCCCGTCACGATCTTCGAGGCGATGTCGCAAGCCGCGCGCGACAACAACGCCATCAATCTCGGCCAGGGTTTTCCCGACCATCCCGGCCCCGAGGACATCAGGCAGGCGGCAGCCGATGCTTCCGTGAATGGCTATAATCAATACCCTTCGATGATGGGCATTCCGGAATTGCGCCAAGCGATCGCGGCGCATTACCGGCGGTGGCACGCGCTTGAGCTGGATCCGATGAGCGAGGTGATGGTGACTTCGGGCGGCACGGAGGCCTTGACCAGCGCCATCCTCGCCGTTGTCGAGCCCGGCGACGAGGTGATCGTTTTCCAGCCGGTCTACGATTCCTATCTTCCGATCATCCGTCAGGCCGGCGGCATCCCGCGGCTCCTGCGACTGGAGCCGCCGCATTGGCGGCTTTCCGAGCAGATGCTGAAAAGCGCATTCAATCGCAAGACCAAGGCGGTGTTGTTCAACAATCCGCTCAATCCGGCCGCCGTGGTTTACCCGCGCGAAGACCTCGAACTGCTCGCCCGCTTCTGCCGGGAGTTCGACACGATTGCGATCTGCGACGAGGTCTGGGAGCATGTGATCTTCGACGGCCGCAAGCATATTCCGCTGATCGCCATTCCCGGAATGCGCGATCGCACCATCAAGGTCGGTTCTGCCGGCAAGATCTTTTCACTCACCGGCTGGAAGGTCGGCTTTGTCTGTGCTGCGCCGCCGTTGTTGCGCGTCGTTGCGAAGGTGCACCAGTTCCTCACCTTCACCACCGCGCCAAATCTGCAGGCCGCAGTGGCCTACGGGCTCAATAAGCCCGATCAATATTTCCACGACATGCGCAAGGAGCTGGCGAACAGCCGCGATCGGCTCACCAAGGGATTGGAGAGCATCGGCTTTCCGGTTCTCAAATCGCAAGGCACCTATTTCCTCACCGTCGACCTCTCGCCGCTCGGCCTCAACGAAACCGATGAAGCATTCTGCAAACGCATCGTGACCGACTACAAGGTGGCGGCGATCCCGGTTTCGGCATTCTACGAAAAGGACGCCGTCACCACGGTGGTGCGTTTCTGCTTCGCCAAGAAGGATGCAACGATCGACACCGCGCTGGAGCGGCTGTCCGACGCAGTGCATCGCCGATGAAAGGTTGATCAATGATGCACGATGGGCACCGGCGCCGCTTCCGTGTCGTTGCCGCGGCCGCGGCGCTACTGGCGCTGTTTTCGCTGCCCGTCAGGGCGGAGGAACGGGTCGTCAATTTCTACAATTGGTCGAACTATATGGCGCCCGACGTGCTGGAGAGTTTCACCAAGGAAACCGGCATCAAGGTCGTCTACGACACATTCGACGCCAACGAGACATTGGAAACGCGCTTGATGGCGGGCAAGTCGGGCTACGACGTCGTGGTTCCCACCGCTTACTTCCTGCAGCGCCAGATCAAGGCAAATATCTTCCAGAAGCTCGACAAGTCGAAGCTTGCGA
>VAZV01000099.1 GCA_005884765.1 Alphaproteobacteria bacterium | reverse complement strand
AGTAGTTGATCGCCAATGTTGATTGGCGCCGCGGCGGCGGCTTGGCACTACATTTCGGGATTGGCGGGATCAGTCGGCGGCGGCTTGCCGGACGGTCGGAGAAAGCGCAACGCCGGCAGCGCTGAGGGCGAGAGAGGCTGCCGGACGCGGCGCCGAACGAACCACGAAGCGCTTACCGTCGTAGTCGATCTCGGTCTCGCTCAGCGAATCGAGATCAGCAAGGATCTCGGGCCACGAGCCTGAGCGGCCGAGCGCTGCGATGCGGTCTTCCAGCGCCTTCTTGAGCACGAGGGCGAGGAAGCTTGCGAACACGTGACCGCGGATGGTCTCGTCGAGCTTGTGGAAGATCGGGCGGGTTGCAAAGAGGTGCTTGGCGGTCCGGAAGGTTTGCTCCACCGTCCACAGCTGCTTGTAGCACAACATGGCTTCGAGCGGATTGAGGTCGGTGTTGGTGCGCAACACGAAGACGCCGTCGAACTTCTTCTCCTCTTCGACCTTCACAGGGTCGATGGCGAAGTGATCGCCAGCTTGGGTCTTCAGGTAACGCCGGTAACCGGTGTTGCCGATGAGCGCCTTGTCGCCCCTGGCGAGTTGGCGCTTGAGGGCGGCGAGGATTGCGGCGCGGTCGGCTTCATCCTTGGCCGCCTCCTGATGGTTGCGACAGACGATATAGCGCCGCCCGGCCAGCACCACCGCCTTGGCCTCGTAGTCAACCTCTTTGCCGCGCTTCTTGATCACCAGCGGCGCCAAGGGTTGAGGATCATTGAGCACCAGTCTGCGCACCACCTTGTCGCTCCTCTCGCGCACCCCCAGGATATAGAGCATGCGGCGTGCTTCAAGTTCGGCCAGCGTCTCGGCGCTGATCAGGCCGCGATCAGCAACCACGCACACCCGCGCAATCGAAAAGCGCCGGCTGAGCCGGTCGATGACCGGGATGAGAGTGGTCACATCGGCGGTGTTGCCAGGCCACATCTGCGAGCACACCGGCCGGCCGTCGCCGTCGATCACCACCGCCAGGATCATCTGGCGAAGATCGGGCCGGTGGTCCTTGCTGTAGCCGTAACGGCCCAGCGTCTGTCCGCCGGCGCCTTCGAAGTAGAGACTGGTGGTATCCATGAACACCAGGTCGAGGCAGGTGAACAGATCGCGGCGATGGGCGAACAATCGCTCCTCAACCACATCCTTGATGCAGCGCGGCGCGAACAGCGTGCGGCCGTCCTGCTCATTCTGCGGCAGTTCCTCGCCAAGCCACGCCATGGCGCGATAGAGATGATGAAGCTCAAGCCCGTCGCTGCCGGCGATGCGATAATCCTCCCGCCAGCGCTCCGCCGCCCGGTCGGAGCCGCCGGCGAACAGCCGGTGCAACACGGTGAGGAACACCGCCCGCTCCAGCGCAAAGCCGTGCTTGCGTGCGCTGGAGAGTTCCTCAATCACCGCCCGGCAGCCGGTCTCCTCCCATAGCCGCTCGAACACCAGCGCCGGCCCGATGCGGCGATTGGCGATCTTCGTCGCCCTGTCATCGGCCATCGCGGAGAGAACCATCGCCTTGCCGGCGAACCGCGCGCCCGACCGCAACAGCCGCTCGAGCTGACCGCTCGCCTGCAGCTCCTCATAGCGCCCAAGGGTGGCGATCACCTGCTGGCGGACCCGCTCGCCGTCCCGCCGGCTCTCGACGATCTGCAGATAGCTGCGCCCGGCTGACGTTTTCCTGCGAAAGTACATCGGCGACCCTGTGGTGCGTACAGAATCACCGGAGAATCACTTCAATGCAAGTGAAATCGCACCGAAACGTGGCACTACATTTTCGCGCCAACGTCCACCCGACCCCTGCAAAATCAATGGCTTACACTACGCACGCCACTGCGAACTGTTGAAGACGGGTTTGAGTTGCGAGTCTGTAGAGTTCACCGATGCCCTCATGGCGCTCGCCGAATCCGGCAGCATCGCGCCCGATCTCTCGGTGGATTGCACACTGGTCGCAAGCGACGCCGATCCCGCTGAAACCAGCCTGGCGTGACAGGACGCAACCGGCGACTAAGCCAGTCACAGCGATACCGACAGCCCGCCATCGACGGCGAGCACATGGCCGTTCACATAGGATGCAGCCTCGGAAGCGAGAAACACCACCGCTCCGCCAAGCTCCTCAGGCTTCGCCCACCGCCCTGCCGGGGTGCGACTCTCGACCCAGCTTGTGAATTTGGCGTCGGCAAGCAGCGCCTGATTGAGCTCGGTCGCGAAATAGCCGGGCGCAATTGCATTGACGGTCACTCCCTGCCGGCCAAGCTCGGCCGCCATCGAGCGGGTGAGCCCGTGGAGTCCGGCCTTCGCCGCGACATAGGCATGGATGGTCGGCCGCCCGAGGATCGCCGCAACCGAACCGGTATTGATGATACGGCCATAACCCTGCGCAATCATGATGCGAGCGGCATCGCGGGAGAGCCGAAAGCAGGCGGAAAGATTGACCGCGATCACCCGGTCGAAATCATCGTCTTTCCAATCGACGAGCGGCACGCGGACGGCCGATCTTGACGCTCCATGATCGCTCACATCGAAGGCGGCCACATCGGCTCGCTTGCCTTGCGCCTCGAGATCCTTTGCCGCCTCTTCGAGCGAGGCTTTGTCGCGGCCGTTGAGGATAACCTGCGCGCCGTGATCGGCGAGCGCTCTCGCCATCGCGAGGCCGAGCCCCCGCGAAGCGCCTGTCACCAGCGCCACCTTGCCGTCGAGCGAGAAGATGTCGGACATCGATTCCCCCAGAAAAAAGGCGGGAGTCTCCTCCCGCCTTCATGCGCATAGTCGATACGCTATTTGCCGAGACAGGTATCGGCGTTCTTCTGATTGCACACGTCAAGGCCGGTATAGGTCGGATCGGCCGGCGGAGCCTTGCCCTCCTTGATGTCCTTGAGCGCGTAGATCGACTTGTAGCCCATCTCGGACGGACGCTGGCCGACATTGCCCGTCGCCAGGCCCGCCTTGAGCTCGTCCATCTGCATGGCGAGCGTGTCGGCCGCCGCGATCGCCACCGCGCCGCTCGCGATCTTGTCCTTGTACTTCTCGGCGAAGTTCTTGTAGCCGTCGGGGATGAACTCGCCGAAGCCGCCGGTCGCGATGAAGGCGTCGAGATCGGGATACTTGTTGAGGATGTCCTCTTCCTGCTGGAGGGCCAGCGGGAAGTCGTCATTGGTGTAGAGCGGGCAGCCGTCGACCTCGGTCCAGCCGTTCTGTCCGGTCAGCCGGTCGCCGGGAGATTCCTTGCTCATGGTGCCCGACAGGGTGTCGCGAACGCCCTGGAGCCGCTCATTGTGGTTGGCCGCCGCAGCACCGCCCGACTGCAGGCAGATCTTGCCGCCCTTCGGTTTCACCCCCATCACGAGCTTGGCGAGGCCGACGCCGATGTCATAGTTGTGCGTGCCGATATAGGCGAGCCGAAGGTCCTTGTTCTCCGGCAGGAGATCGCTATCGAAGGTCAGCACCGGGATGCCGGCCGCCTTGGCGTCCTTGAGCGCCGAAGCCATCGCCGCGGCGTTAGCCGGCGAGACTGCGATGCC
>VAZV01000283.1 GCA_005884765.1 Alphaproteobacteria bacterium | reverse complement strand
GTTGGACCAAGAGGGCTGGATCGAACCGCGAAAATGCGCTAGAAGTTTCCCACACACCCTCTACACGTTCGGAAATCCAAACGCCGTCCAATCCCGGGCGGCGTTTTGATTGGGACCCTTCAGTTAGTCCGGCCGTCCTCCACACACAAAGGCCTGAACCGGGCAATCGGCGGCGGATCCCGGCTTTCCCATTTCGCTGCAACGGCTAGCGCTCGTGGCTCCACGGGAAGAGAGAGGCCGGGAAATCTGCCGCATAGCGGTGACCTTTCGGCGGGCGGGGTCGTTCTTGTGGAGGATTTGGGTCAGGCTCCACCACCTTCCTATAGAGGTGCCAAGTGGCATGACCGAGCACCGGCAGAACGACGGCGAGACCGACGAAGAGCGGTAGCGAACCGATCACCAGTAGCGCCGCAACAATCAGCCCCCACATCGCCATGGCAAATGGACTTTTCATTACAGCCCGCAGCGATGTCCGGATCGCGTCAATCGCCGTCGTATGCCGGTCGAGCATCAAGGGAAACGACACAACACTGACGCACAGAGCCACGATGGCAAACAGGAAGCCGACGCCGCAGCCGACGATGATGAGCCACCATCCTTCCGGCGTGGTCAACACGCGCGTTGCGAAATCGGGAATGCTTGCAGCCGGAGCGTGGCCGAAGGTCGCAATGTAGATAGCGTCCGCGGCGGCGATCCAAGTTATGAACAGAACGAGCAGGAGCGTGCCGAGTTCGAGCATGGCGCCGAAAGATGGTGCGCGCAGCACGTGCATGGCATCCCACGCAGCGGCTTCCTCGCCGCGCTCGCGGCGGCGGCTGAGCTCGTAGAGGCCGAGCGCGGCAAAAGGACCAATCAATGTAAAACCTGCCGCCAGCGGAAAGAGCAGCGGCAGCACCGAATAGCCTAGGACCAGTCTGAACAGAACCAGGCCGAGAACGGGATAGATCACGCACAGGATAATGGCGTGACTTGGTACGGCATTGAAATCTTCCCAACCCAGGCGCAGCGCGTCGCTCAAGTCGGACAGCCCGATTTTGCGAATGACAAATGGACCGGCGACGCCGAATAGTTGTGGGTTCGGATTTGCGATGTTGTCGGAATACTGTGTAGCCATGGCCGCAGTCTCCCTCGCTCGTGGTCGCCGTGTTGACAACGGCGCCAGTAAGTCACGCGGATTCGCCCCATGTGCGAAAATCGCGGTCGAGCCGAGTACGGCAAACCAAACTCAACGAAAAGAGCTTCGCCGGACGAGTCTCGCCGCGACCTTTGCGATGAGTGTAGCGCTATACCCGACAGAAGCAAAGCACCACTCGCCGTCGGGCGAATTGTGCATTTGCACAAATCATTTGTTGCGTTGCGTCACCAGACGATCGGCGCCGAGGGACCCTAGTCGGCCTGCGGGGACGACACGCGCCGGACCGAGGCGTGACATACTTCTCAATTGATCTATTGACGCCAGCCTCGACGGGTATCATCCTAAAATTGAAAGCCCTAGCTCCGAAGAGAATAGCGGTCGCGACGTGCGCTCTGTGTCATGTTTAACGTCGTGGCCGGTGGAATGGGCGAGGCAAGAGACACGACGATGGCGAAAGTGAAGTCCGCCATCCCGACAGACGTGAGCTCCGCCCTTTAGTTCGTATCCGCAGCCTTTTGGCGGCAAGGATGCATAAGGGATGGCTGTAGCAATCGTACTGCTTTTAGTGGCGGTCGCCTCGGTGCTGTTTCACCTCTTCAGCCCGTGGTGGTGGACGCCGATTGCCTCAAACTGGAGCTACATAGACCACACGATCACCCTGACATTCTGGATTACTGGGGCGGTTTTCTCCGCGGTCGTTGTGTTCATGGCCTATTGTGTCTTCCGTTTTCGTCACAAGGAGGGAAGGCAGGCCGCCTACAATCCCGAAAACAAGAAGCTCGAATGGTGGCTCAGCATAGGGACTGCCATCGGCGTCGCGGCCATGTTGGCACCCGGGCTGGTTGTCTGGCACCAGTTCGTCACGGTTCCGGCCGGTGCGGCCGAGGTTGAGGTCATGGGACAGCAATGGATGTGGAGCTATCGGCTTCCCGGAAAGGATGGCCGGCTCGGCACCTCCGATGCGCGCAATATCAGTTCCGACAACCCGATGGGATTGAATTCCGACGATCCAAACGGACAGGACGATGTCGTCATTCAAAACGACGACTTGCACCTGCCGATTGGAAAGCCGGTAAAGGTGTTGCTCCGCTCAATTGACGTCTTGCATGATTTCTACGTGCCCGAGTTCCGGGCGAAGATGGATATGATACCGGGCTCGGTGACATATTACTGGTTCACGCCCACCCGCACCGGAACATTCGAGGTTCTCTGTGCGGAACTCTGTGGTGCCGCGCATGCGCAGATGCGGAGCAAAGTCATCGTTGAGGAAGAAAAAGATTATCACGCGTGGCTCGACAAGCAGAAGACATACGCCGAGTTAGCGGCGGCCCGCAACGTCGCGAAGGCGGCTTATAAGATGGGCAGCGAATGAAAGTACCGACGAGGAGACGCGGCGTTTCGTGAGGCGAACTCTTCGCTGAATAGAAGAAGACCGAGACCGAGGAGGGTATTCCGATGGTCGATATCCCGTTTGACACAATCGCAGGCATCCCGCCGGCTGAAGTGGGTGAGGTCGAGCTCTATCATCCGAAAAGCTGGTGGACGAGGTACGTCTTTTCGCAGGACGCCAAGGTTATCGCCATCCAGTACTCGATCACGGCGATGGCCATCGGAATGGTTGCGCTGGTGCTGTCATGGCTGATGCGGCTGCAACTCGGATTCCCCGGCACGTTTTCGTTTATCGATCCGAACCAATATCTTCAGTTTATCACCATGCACGGCATGATCATGGTGATCTATCTTCTCACGGCGCTGTTTCTGGGAGGCTTTGGAAACTACCTCATCCCGTTGATGGTCGGCGCCCGGGACATGGTTTTCCCGTATGTGAATATGCTCAGCTACTGGGTCTACCTGCTCGCAGTCGTGGTGCTGGCCTCGACCTTTTTCGTGCCTGGCGGGCCAACCGGCGCCGGCTGGACGCTGTATCCACCCCAGGCAATTCTCTCCGGCACCCCAGGCCAGGATTGGGGCATCATTTTCATGCTGACCTCTCTGATCCTATTCATCATCGGCTTCACGATGGGCGGGCTGAATTACGTGGTGACGGTGCTGCAGGCGCGCACTCGCGGCATGACGTTGATGCGTTTGCCTTTGACGGTATGGGGCATTTTCACGGCCACCGTCATGGCGCTGCTGGCCTTCCCGGCGTTGTTCGTCGCCTCGGTGATGCTGCTGCTCGATCGCCTTTTGGGAACCAGCTTCTTCATGCCCACACTCGTCGAGATGGGCCAACTGACGAAGTATGGAGGTGGCAGCCCGATCCTGTTCCAGCACCTTTTCTGGTTCTTCGGCCATCCCGAAGTCTACATCGTCGCCCTGCCGGCCTTCGGCATTATTTCCGATCTGATCAGCGTCCACGCGCGAAAGAACATCTTTGGCTATCGCATGATGGTTTGGGCTATCGTGGCAATCGGCGCGCTCAGCTTTGTCGTATGGGCGCACCACATGTATGTGAGTGGCATGCATCCGTACTTTGGGTTCTTCTTCGCCACCACGACGCTCATCATCGCCATTCCGACCGCCATCAAGGTTTACAACTGGGTGTTAACCCTGTGGCGCGGCGACATTCATCTCACCGTCCCGATGTTGTTTGCCCTCGCGTTCATCATCACGTTCGTGAACGGCGGCCTGACCGGACTGTTTCTCGGCAACGTGGTTGTGGACGTACCGCTGTCCGACACGATGTTCGTTGTCGCGCACTTTCACATGGTGATGGGCATCGCGCCGATTATGGCCGTGTTTGGCGGGATCTATCATTGGTATCCCAAAGTCACCGGACGAATGCTCAATGAGGCGCTTGGACGATTCCACTTCTGGGTCTCGTTCCTCGGGGCCTATGCGGTTTTCTTCCCCATGCACTATCTGGGCCTGCTGGGCATGCCCCGCCGCTATCACGACATTGGCGAAACCGCCTTCGTCCCGGCATCCGCCCATGACCTCAATGCGTTCATGAGCGTGGCGGCCTTGATTGTCGGCTTCGCCCAGCTGGTGTTCCTGTTCAATCTGATTTGGAGCCTGTTCAAAGGAAGAGAGGCTGGCGGCAATCCCTGGGGAGCCGCGTCGCTGGAATGGCAAACTCCACAGACCCCGCCGGGCCATGGCAATTGGGGCAAGGAGCTCCCGCTCGTCTACCGCTGGGCCTACGATTACAGTGTACCCGGCGCGACCAGGGATTTCGTTCCGCAAAATGAACCGCCTGCCGGATCGTTGGCGCAGGGGGCCCAGCCGTGAGCGCCATTATCCTGTTCATGGCCGGAATAGCGGCGATTGCGGGATGGTGGCTCTCGCAGCAACGGCTGGCGGCGAAACCGTGGCTAGAGCAAGGAGTAATCACCGATTGGCGCGAGGAGAACCCTTCGTCCCTGCCGCCAGCGAAAATCGGATTGGGCGTGTTTCTCGCGGTCGTCGGCTCATTGTTCGCACTC
Organism: Alphaproteobacteria bacterium; assembly: GCA_005884765.1. Classification (GTDB taxonomy): domain Bacteria; phylum Pseudomonadota; class Alphaproteobacteria; order Rhizobiales; family Xanthobacteraceae; genus Bradyrhizobium. Next base: position 9,141 of record VAZV01000283.1, on the reverse strand, counting down.
TTCATTAGCGCTTACTCCATGCGCATGAGCATGGTGGATTGGCGGGCGCTGCCCGTGCCGAGGCTGCTGTGGTTTAATACGGGCGTTCTTGTCACGAGCAGTATTGCGCTGCAATGGGCGCACGTGGCGGCGCGCCGAAACGACATGGATGGCGTAATCGTCGGCCTGTGCGCAGGCGGAGCATCCGCCGTTACTTTCCTGGTTGGGCAGCTCCTGGCGTGGCAACAGCTTAGCGTCGCGGGATATTTCGTGGCGTCCAATCCAGCCAATTCGTTCTTCTACCTGATCACTGCGATGCACGGGCTGCATCTGATGGGCGGTCTCGTGGCCCTCGGGCGAACGACTGCCAAGGCGTGGCGCGGCGCTGACATGACACGGATGCGCCTGAGCGTGGAACTCTGCGCTATCTATTGGCATTTCCTGCTGTTGGTCTGGCTGGTCTTACTCGGTCTGTTGACGGGGTGGACTGACGATTTCGTCGACATCTGTCGCCAGTTGCTCACCTAGGGAGGGCTGAGAGGCCATGGCAGAGACCGCGCTAACAGACACCGTAGCATCGACTATGCGGCCTGCGGGCTGGCGAGGCATCGCTGCCGACTGGTCCTCGGATCAGCGCGCTTTCAAGAATGTTTCCTGGGGGAAGGCCATGATGTGGATCTTCCTCCTCAGCGACACCTTCATTTTCAGCTGTTTTCTGCTGTCGTACATGACGGCGCGAATGTCCACGACCGTGCCGTGGCCTAATCCCAGCGAAGTCTTCGCCCTCAATGTCGCGGGCAAGCACATCCCGCTCATCCTGATCGCCATCATGACTTTCATCCTGATCAGCAGCAGCGGGACGATGGCGATGGCCGTCAATTTCGGTTACCGCCGCGATCGCGCCAAAACCGCGGCCTTGATGCTGGCCACAGCGGCATTTGGCGCAACGTTCGTCGGAATGCAGGCTTTCGAATGGACCAAGCTGATCATGGAGGGCGTCCGGCCCTGGGGCAACCCCTGGGGCGCGCCGCAGTTCGGTTCATGCTTCTTCATGATCACGGGCTTCCATGGCACCCACGTGACGATCGGCGTGATTTTCCTGATCGCCATTGCGCGAAAGGTTTGGCGGGGAGATTTCGACGTCGAAAGGCGCGGTTTCTTCACGAGCCGGAAAGGGCACTACGAAATCGTCGAAATCACCGGCCTGTACTGGCACTTCGTCGATCTTGTGTGGGTGTTCATCTTTGCCTTTTTTTATCTCTGGTGAGGTCGGCGCATGACAAACGTAGCGGTACAGTTAGAAGGGCAACAACATTCGCTGCAGGCTCACGTGCATGACGCGCTCGCACCAGCAGTCACGCACACAAAGGGCCAGCAGCACCCGATCAAGCTCTATCTCGTGGTCTGGGGATGGTTGTTCGTTCTCAGCACCTGCTCCTATCTCGTCGACTTCTTTGGCCTCCATGGCCATCTCAGATGGTCGCTGATCCTGCTGTTCATGGTGTTGAAGGCTGGCCTGATCGTCGCCGTCTTCATGCACATGGCCTGGGAGCGGCTGGCCTTGGCCTACGCGATCCTGCTGCCACCGGTGCTGGTGTTGGTATTTGTGGCGATCATGGTGTTCGAATCCGACTACACGCATCTGCTCCGGGTCGTATTTTTCGCGCCAACGGCGTAGCTACTATTGCCTCGTGCCAGAAGGAGGACGGCTATGACCACGTACATCATGCTCGCAAATTGGACCGAGCAAGGCGCGCTGAAAGTGAAGGACTCGCCGCGTCGTCTGGAGACAGCAAAGAAAGCTCTCAAGGATATGGGCGGCGAGTTCAAACACTTTTTCCTCACCATGGGCGACTATGACATCGTCGCGATCTACGAAGCTCCGGACGATGCGGTGGCGGCACGTTTCAGCCTGCAGCTCGGCATGCTGGGAAACGTCCGGACGCGCACGTTGAAAGCATTTCCCGAAGCCGCCTATCGGGAAATCATCAGCTCGCTGGGCTAGTCGGCCAACGGTGTACCCATGAACAATCACGGACGGTTGCGCAGTCTCGTTCTCGTGCTCGGGGCCGGCATCGTCGCGATCGGCCGTGGTTATGCGCAAGACGCAGCTTCGGGCGAGAAGATTTTCGTCCAATGCAAGGCGTGTCACCAAATTGGGGAGAACGCAAAGAACGCCGTTGGCCCGGTGCTTAACGGGCTGTTCGGGCGAAAGGCCGGGATGATCGAAGGCTACAGCTATTCTTCCGCGAACAAGAATTCCGGAATCACCTGGGATGAAGCGACTTTCCGCGAATACATCAAGGATCCGAAGGCCAAGATACCCGGTACCAAAATGACTTTTCCCGGTTTGAAAGACCCGAAGCAAATTGACGATATCGTCGCCTATCTCAAACAGTTCGACTCTACGGGAAAAAAGACGGGGGCGGTGACGGTCCCAGCCGGAAGAAAATTCGCAAGGGCGCTGTAGCGGCGCGTTGGGCTTAGTTTAAGCAAAAGGGAAAGGCGGACCAAAACCGGCGCGGCGACGTACTTCACCCGGGCCATGCGCCCGTCGCGCTAGCGCGGCGCGTCGGCGAGCGCGGCTAGAATCCGCGCCCAGGAGCGGATGCCCTTGTGGAAGCTCTTGAGGTCGTACTTTTCGTTCGGCGAATGGATGTTGTCGTCGTCGAGACCAAAGCCCACCAGCACGGTATCGAGGCCGAGCGTGCGTTTGAAATCCGCGACGATCGGGATCGAGGCGCCGGAAGCGATCAAGAGCGCCTCCTTGCCCCATTCATCCGTGAGCGCGCGCTTGGCCGCGGCCAAGGCCTTCATGTTCCAGTCGAGCGCGATCGCGGGCGCACTGGAATGCTCGCCAAATTCGCCGGTGCAGTCGGCCGGTAGCCGCTCGGTGACGTAATCGCGAAAGGCCTTTCGGATCTTGTCGGGCTCCTGCCCTTGCACCAGGCGAAAAGAGATTTTTGCGGATGCTTCTGCCGGGATCACGGTCTTGGACCCTTCGCCGGTATAGCCGCCGACGATGCCATTGATGTCGCAGGTTGGACGCGAGGAGACCTGCTCGATCAGGAGGCGATCCGTCTCGCCGGCAGGGATCGAAAGCCCGATCGGTTTCAAGAACGTCTCCGGCGTGAGATTGAGCTGCTTCCACTGCGCCAGGATGTCCGGCGGCAGATCCTTCACGCCATCGTAAAAACCGGGGATGGTGATGTGTCCGTTCTCGTCGAACAGGCTGCCGAGAATGTAGGTCAGCACCCGGATCGGATTTCGCGCAGCTCCGCCGAACACGCCGGAATGCAGGTCGCGGTTGGCGGCCTTGATCTTGACCTCCTCGTAAACCAGTCCGCGCAGCGAGGTGGTGATCGCCGGCGTGTTCGGGTCCCACATGCCGGTGTCACAGACCAGCGCGAAGTCGGCGGCAAGTTCCTGTTTGTTCGCTTCGAGGAAGGGCACGAAATTCTTCGATCCGATTTCTTCCTCGCCCTCGATCACAATGGTCACGTCGACCGGCAGCGATCCGCTCACCGATTTCCAGGCGCGGCAGGCCTCGACGAACGTCATCAACTGGCCCTTGTCGTCCTCGGCGCCGCGCGCCACGATGATCTTCCGCCCGTCCGCGTGGTCCGTTACGACGGGCTCGAATGGCGGACGATGCCAGAGATTGAGCGGATCGACCGGCTGCACGTCGTAATGTCCGTAGAACAACACATGCGGCCGCTCGCCACCATTCGCCTTGCCGTTGCTCTTGGCGACGATCGCGGGATGCCCCGCGGTCGACCTGACGTCGGTTGCAAAACCCAGCGTTGCGATGTCCTTGGCAAGATGATCGGCCGCCGCCTTGCAATCGGGCGCAAACGCGGGATCGGCCGAAATCGATTTGATCCGCAACAGCGCGAACAGCCGCTCCAGGCTGTTGTCGAAATCGGCATCGATGCGGTCCAGGACCGGCTGAAGTTGCGCTGAGCTGGGCATGTCGGTCTTCCCTTAGCTAACGGGATTTTTCTGTGGCTCGGGTTGTAGCGCCGCCGACGGCATCAGGCTAGCCGCAGTTTCCGGGGGTGGATGCAGGATGTGCCAGACCAACATGGCCGCGATCACGGCGGTCGCGGCAAGATTGTTGCCGTAGGCCTGTATGTTGTTCGGAAAGGCTGGCAGCGACAGGCACATCAATAGACCGGCGACGGCAAGCGTGGCCCAGCTCCAGCCCCGCACCATGTCGCGCGAATCGAAAGCTGCCCGATGGATCAGGATGGTCACCGGAAAGAACAGCCACATGAAATAATACTGGCGGGCCAGCGGCGAGGCCACCGTCATCAGGCAGAAGAGGATGCCGATCTCTTCCGCGTCCGACCGCGCCGTCCTTCGCGAATAGCGCGGCATCACCGCGATGTAGCCAAGCCCAATGGCAAGCGAGATCGCCAGCACGACAAGGTTAGCCGTCTTGAAATCGAGCGTGACGAGATTCATGGTGCGCGGCGGCTTGGCAGGATCCTCCTGATTGTAATTGATCGGCCGCGTCAGCCGGTGCGTCATGGCGATGATCGATTGATTGACCCAGGACCAGTTCTGTTCGTCGCGCTGGCCAAACCCCTTCTCCGAACTTGACCCGATCATGCCCTGGTACCAGGTCTTCAGTTCGGAGACATTGTGCTGGAAGCCGCGGATGGGCGCCGGAACGACGAACAGGAATATTCCCAGGAATGCGACCGTGCTTGCGACGGCGGCCCATTTCCGCCGCCAGACCAGATAGGGCAATACCGCTACCGGAAAAACCTTGATTGCGGTGGCCAGCGCAAACATGCTTCCCGCCATCCAGGGACGCTCATGCTGCAACAGCCAGAAGCCGTACAGCATCAGCGCCAGCAGCACGAGGTTCGGCTGCCCGAGATCGAACATGTCGAACACAAAGGTCACCGTGACGATGCCCGGCAACGCGAATAGAAACGGAGTGGGCATCTTGCCGGACCCCGTCATCGCGTTCGAGAATTGTCCCGTCATCCACCAGGCGACGATGTTCAGGAGCGACAGGCAGCTATAAAGAGCGACCTTGCCGAACCAGCTTGGCAATGCGAGCAGCACCGCCGACAGCGGCGGATAGATGAAGTTGAAATAGCCGCTGGGATCGTTGGGATAGAGGTCCCTGCCCTGCAGCACCTGCTGCCCGGCCCAGAACCACAGCGGATAGTCCTTGGTCTTTCCGTTCCCCCAGATCTCGGGGCCGAGAACGTCGGCCGTCAGCGCGATGCAGCAGACCAGAAACAACAGATCGAGCGGCGCTCGCAACGATGGATATCTCAGCACGCTCGACTTTCTGAAAGACAGAGTGGGGTTCACCGCCGCAGCAAGCCGCCGAGCGCGCCGCGCACCAGCGCGCGGCCGACCGATCCGCCGATCGAGCCGCCGACGGATTTGCCGAGATCGGCCACCACCCCGCCCACCACCTTGTTGGTGACCGAGCGCGTAACGTTTCGCGCGATTAGCTGGCCCGTCGACAATCGATTGCGTCCGGTATTGGTCCCGAAAATCGTCCCGACGATCGCGCCAAGGTGTGCGAGAATTCCGCCGCTGGCCGATGCATCAGCCGGCGCCGCCGTTCCGGCGATCCGCTTTTGCAGGATCTCATAGGCAGATTCGGAATCGATGGCGGTGTCGTATTTGCCTTTGACCGGGCTGTTGTCAATGATCGCCTTGCGTTCCTCAGGCGTGATCGGCCCGATCCGCGCCGAAGGCGGGCGGATCAAGACGCGTTCGACGATCGCAGGCGTGCCGTTGCCTTCCAGGAACGAGACAAGCGCTTCGCCCTTGCCCAATTCCATGATGACCTGGGCGGTATCGAGCTTCGGATTGGGCCGGAATGTCTGGGCGGCAGCTGCGACCGCTTTCTGGTCGCGCGGAGTGAAGGCTCTGAGCGCATGCTGGACACGATTGCCCAGTTGGCCGAGCACCCGGTCCGGCACGTCGATCGGATTTTGCGTCACGAAATAAACGCCCACACCTTTCGAGCGGATCAGCCGCACTACCTGCTCGATCTTGTCCATCAGCGCCTTGGGCGCATCGTTGAACAACAAATGCGCCTCGTCGAAGAAGAACACGAGTTTCGGCTTCGGCGGATCGCCGGCTTCCGGCAATTGTTCGAATAGCTCGGACAGCATCCACAGCAGAAAGGTGGCGTATAGCCGCGGACTCTGCATCAGCTTGTCGGCGACCAGGATATTGACCATGCCCCTTCCGTCACGGTCGGCGCGCATGAAATCCTTCAAGGACAGCGCCGGCTCGCCGAAGAATTTCGTCGCGCCCTGGTTTTCCAGCACCAGGAGCTGGCGCTGGATGGTCCCGACCGTCGCCCGGGTGACGTTGCCGAAACCCTGCGCGGCTTTACGGATCGAAGCCAATGGATCATTATCGCCATCGGCTCCCTTGCTCGTGCCCGGCACGATCGCGTCCAACAGCGCACGTAGATCCTTCATGTCGATCAGGGCAAGGCCGTTCTCGTCGGCGACGCGGAAGGCGACATTCAACACACCTTCCTGCACGTCGTTGAGATCCAGCATTCGCGACAGCAGCAACGGACCCATTTCGGTGACGGTCGCGCGCACCGGATGACCCTGTTCGCCGAATACGTCCCAGAACACGGTCGAAAACTGGTCGGGCTGGAAGGTGAGGCCCATATCGGCGGCCCGCTTCACGATAAAATCCCTGGCCTCGCCGACTTCGGAAATTCCCGACAGGTCTCCCTTGATGTCGGCCGCAAAGACCGGAACACCGGCCCGCGCGAACCCTTCGGCCATCACCTGTAGCGAGACGGTCTTGCCGGTCCCGGTGGCGCCGGTGACGAGGCCATGGCGATTGGCGAGTGCAAGCGTCAACCAGGCTGGTTGTTCACCCTTGCCGATGAAAATTCTCTCGTCAGTGTCGGCTAGCGTACTGTCGGTTGTCGCCATCGCTGTCCGCCTTGTCGCATATATAGGGCTCAGCCGCCCGGCGGGCGATCATATCGCATCTTGCAAGCCGATTAAAACCGGTCAAACGCGCTCGAAACACCGATTAGCCGAAGCGCGACATCATTTTTTTGCTGAAAGATGGAACGAGCCTGCGCACCGCGACATTTTCTCACGAATTTGATGCTTGCTCTTGCATTGCTGCAACACTCGCCACGCGATTGAAGCTAAATCGCGTCTTGTCACGGGGTCATCGCTTGTAATTCGCATGACGGAAGCTCAAGATAAATTCATAGGCAGGGATGCGGCAATTAAACCGGCCGAGGCGGGGCAAGATGGACGAATTGATTGGGCGGCTGGCGACCAAAGCCGGCATCGATGATGCTGCGGCGGAAAAAACCATTGGCATTATGCTGGGTTTCCTCCGCAGCGAGGGTCCCTCTGACAAAGTTCAGCACTTGATCGACAATATTCCCGGCGCGGAAACCGCCATCGCGGCTTCAAGCAATGGCGGCGGCTTAGCCACGCTGATGGGCGGCGGGTTGATGGCGGCCGGCACCAAGCTGATGGCGCTTGGCCTCGGCGTGACCGAGATTCAAAACGTCGCGCGTGAACTTTTCAGGTACGGGCGCGACAAGATCGGAATGGACCAAATGGGCGAGATCATCTCGGCGACGCCGGGTCTTAGCCAATTCGCCTGAAGCACCTTTTTCATATTGAGTATCATGACATATCCTATCTCCGAGATTGACGGCCTATCCGCTTTCTCCGCTTCAAAACTGAAATCGCTCGGCATTCGTACCACGGACGCGCTGCTCGAGGCCGCGCGGACCGTCAAGGGACGCAAGGCGCTTGCGGCCAAGACCGGCATCAGCGAGCAGCAACTGCTGGAATGGGCGAATGTCTCCGACTACATGCGCATTCCAGGCATGGGCAAGGCCAAGGTCGGGCTGGTGCGCGCCGCCGGCGTCACCACAATTCGCGAGCTGGCGCTGCGCAACCCGGCGCGCCTGGCGCAGAACATGAAAGAAGTAAACACCAAGCGCAAGCTCGTCCGGGTGCTGCCTTCGGAGGAGTCGGTGAAGCAACTGGTCGAGCACGCGCGCAAACTGCAACCGAAGATCACCTATTAGACAACGCCCTCGCTGCCCGTCTGGCCGCTGTGCCAGCCGGTCGCCCATCTTGACAGCCATGCATGGACCGCGCAAAGCGACCGCATGGTTGCGACCATTTCCAGCCCTGATCTGGCGGCCAGCCCGGTGGAACATCCGGTGCTGCGGGCAATCTTGTCAAAACCCTATCCGGCTGTGATGGGTGTCCTCAACGTCACCCCGGACTCGTTTTCCGACGGCGGGCAATTTATCGCGCCGGATCGCGCGCTGGCCCAGGCCAGGCGCATGATCGCCGAGGGCGCCGACATTATCGACATTGGCGCTGAATCCACCCGCCCCTATGGCGGCGCACAGGCGGTCTCGGCTGAAATGGAACTGCGGCGCCTGCAACCCGTGCTTGCCGACGTCCTTTCGCTCGGCGTTCCCGTTTCCATCGACAGCATGAAATCCGAAGTCGTCGCCTGGGCACTGGACAAGGGTGCCGTGATCGCCAACGACGTCTGGGGGCTCCAGCGCGATAGCGGCATGGCGGAGCTGCTCGCCGCCCGCAATGCCCCCATTATTGTGATGCATAACCGGGATCGCGCCGACCCGGCTATCGACATCATGAAGGATATCGCGACCTTCTTTGCCCGCTCGCTCGATATCGCCGTGAAGGCGGGTGTTCCGCGCGAAAATATCGTGCTCGACCCCGGCATCGGCTTTGGCAAGACGCACGAGCAAAGCATGATCGCGCTGGCGCGCTTGACTGAGTTCGGCTCCTTCGGTCTGCCGCTTCTGGTCGGCGCCTCGCGCAAGCTCTTCATCGCGTCGGTCTCGCCGTCGCAGCCGCATCAACGCCTGGGCGGCTCGATCGCGGCGCATGTGATCGCCGCCAAAGGCGGGGCGCGGATCATCCGGACCCATGATGTGGCGGAAACCGTGCAGGCGTTGCGCGTGGCCGCCGCAATCGAGGAAAAGCGATGACCGACACGATCTTCATCACCGGCCTCGTGGTCCATGCCCGCCATGGCGTGATGGAGCACGAGACCGAGGTCGGGCAGCGCTTTGTGATCGACCTCGAGCTGTTCGCCGATCTCCAGGAATCCTCGCACACCGATCGCCTCGCCGAT
>VAZV01000282.1 GCA_005884765.1 Alphaproteobacteria bacterium | reverse complement strand
CCCTCCATCAGCGCCTTGCTGACGAAGCGCGAGCTGATCCAGTCGTAATCCACCTCCCAGACGCGACACCAATGCCGCCAGGCATCTTCGGAAAGCCCGTAATAGAGCGGCAGCGTGGTTACATCGAGGCCAAGATCGGTGGCACCCTGAACATTGGTATGGCCACGAAAAATATTGGCGCCGGCGCCGGGGCGTCCGACATTGCCGGTAGCGAGCAGCAGGATGCAGCTTGCCCGAACATTGGCGGTCCCGGTCGTGTACTGAGTCTGCCCCATCGCCCAGATCAGCGTCGACGGCTTGTCCTTGGCGAAAATTTCGGCGATGTGTTTGACCAGGGCTTCTGGCAGACCAGCGACGCGCTCGACCTCGTCGGGTGTCCACTTTGCTACTTCCTTGCGGATATCGTCGATGCCGTAGACCCGCTGAGAAATGAATTCCTTGTCTTCCCAGCCATTCTCGAAGATGTGCCACAGCATCCCATAGATCGTCGCGATGTGGGTGCCGGGCCGCACGCGGACATATTCGGTGGCATGCGCCGCCGTCCGCGTCATCCGCGGGTCGATGACGATCATGTTGGCGCGGTTGAGCTCCTTGCCTTCGAGAATGTGTTGCATCGCGACAGGATGCGCCTCGGCCGGATTGCCGCCCATAATGACGATCGTCTTGGCATTGCGGATATCATTGTAACTATTGGTCATGGCGCCGTAGCCCCAGGTATTGGCGACGCCCGTAACAGTGGTCGAGTGGCAGATCCGCGCTTGGTGGTCGGAATTGTTGGTTCCCCAGAAGGCAGCGAGCTTGCGGTAAAGGTAGGCGGCCTCGTTGGTGAACTTGGCCGAACCGAGCCAGTACACCGAGTCCGGTCCCGACTTCTGGCGGATCTCCAACAGCTTGTCGCCAATCTCGTCGATCGCCTGATCCCAGGAGATACGAGTCCATCGGCCGTCCACCAGCTTGACCGGGTAGCGCAAGCGGCGTCCGCTCAGCACGTCGTCGCGCACCGCGGCGCCTTTGGCGCAGTGCGAGCCGCGATTGATCGGGCTGTCATAGACCGGCTCCTGCCCGATCCACACGCCGTTCGCGACTTCGGCCAGGACCGAACAGCCGACCGAGCAATGCGTGCAAATATTCTTGCGCCACGCGACCGTTGCGCCCGCAGGCGGCGGCGGACCGGCTTCGGCCTTGCGCATGGCCCCGAGTGGCAGGCTGCCAAGCACCGCTAGACTGCCGGCGGCGAGGCCAGACCGCTGCAGGAAGGTGCGACGATCCGAGCTGGCCTCCGTCCAATCGGCCTCTGGGGCAGTCGGCTGGCCGCGGCTGGCAAGATGCTCTGCTTTCCTGATCAGCACGGGCCTTTTCTCCTCAGTGCGGCGGGTACCGGTTCACGCGATAGAAGTCTCGCACCTCCACGGAGTTCGGCTGATAGCGAGATCTGCGCTTGTCACTGGTGGCGCTGGGCTTGGCCGCGGTCGTTTCGAGTGCAACAGCGGTAATCGCCGCCGCGGCTGCGGCGCCGGTTATCACCGCCCGGAGCAGGTCACGTCGGCCTACAATTGTTGAGACACCGATCTTCATATTGTTTCCAGCGCGAAGTTCGGTGCCTAATAATGCGTCTCAGAGGATTTGAGCTTGCCGCGGAACACGGTGTAGCTGATCACGGTGTAGAGCAGCATTAACGGGAAGACGAAGAGGCCCTCGCCCCAGAACATGAAGGCGAGGCTGGAATGCGGCGCGGCCGCCTCGTAGATCGTGATCGAGAACGGGATCATGTAGGGCCAGAACGAGATCGCGAGCGTTCCAAAGGCGGCTGCGAAAATCAGCGCACCCATGTAAAAGGGCACACTGTCCTGATGGTGACGAAAGCTGCTCGCCGCCACGAGCGCGGCAATCGCACCGACCGCCGGGAAGGCGAACAAATACGGGCGCTCGAGCCACAAATCGATGACCCGAAGGTGTTGGGCTAGTGCGTAAGCGAAGACGACGATCAGGAAAACAAACAGGCCAACTGCCAAGTAGGGGATCAGGCGATACGCCGATTCGCGGATTTCCGCTTCGCATTTCTTCACCAGCCAGCAGGCGCCCAGCAGCGCATAACCGAGACACAGGCCAACACCGCACAGCACGGCAAACGGACTGAACCACCCGAAATCACCACCCGTGTAGTGACCATTGGCGATCGGCAGTCCTTCGACCAAGGCTCCGACCATCAGGCCTTGGGTAAATGCGGCGACAAGCGATCCGCCCGCGAAGCCTGCGTCCCAGATCCATCGCAGCCGCTCGGTCTTGTTGCGGTATTCGAAGGCCACACCGCGCAGAATCAGACCCGCGAGCATTACGAGAAGGGGCAGGTAAAAGGCGGAGAACAATGTCGCATAGACGACCGGAAAGGCCCCCCAGAGGACCACTCCGGCAACGACCAGCCAGGTCTCGTTGCCGTCCCAGATCGGCGCCACCGCACTCATCATCGCGCGCCGGCGCTCTTCACTGCCGGTCAGCCCGAAAAGGATGCCGATGCCGAGGTCGAAGCCGTCGAGGAATATGTAAAGCAGAATGCTTATGGCCAATACGGAAACCCAGAACATGACCACGGCTATTCTCCTGCGGAGAGGTGACCAGAGATCGGTGTAGCCCGTTGCTCATTGATCACCGACATCGGCCGATTGGGGACTGCGCCGATCGGGGGCAGGCCCATGCTTCCAACAGGTCCGGCGCGCAGCAGCCGATAGATGTAGTAAGTTCCGAACGTGAAGATGAAGGTGTAGACGATGCAATAGACGGCAAGCGAGACCAGAACCGTCTGCGTAGACAGGAACGGCGTCATCGCATCGGCGGTCCGTAAAACGCCGTACACCACCCAGGGCTGACGTCCGACCTCGGCGGTGACCCAGCCGCTCAGTATCGCGATGAAGGGCAATGGGAAGCTGAGGAAAGTCGCCCAGAGCAATAACCGGTAATGCTCGATGCGCCCCTTGTGGATAAGGTACGAGCCGAACCACGCGATCAGCAGCATGATCGCCCAGCAGCCGACCATGATTCTAAATGAGAAGAAAGGAATGGCAACGGGCGGCCGGTCTTCGGGCGGGAAATCGGTCAGCCCCACCTCTTTGGAGTCGAGGCTCATGCTGGCTATCAAGCTGCCGAGAACCGGGATCGAGATCGCGTAGTGGTTGGTTTCTGCCGTCTCGTCCGGGATCCCGACCAGCACCTCGCTCGCCGGCTGTTCGTCGTGCCAGCGGCCTTCGATCGCCGCGAATTTCGCCGGCTGATAGTGGTGGATGTAATCGCCGTTGAAGTGTCCGAACACGAGCTGAGCCGGCAAGAGAACGGCCGCAAAGTACAAGCCCATGCGGAGCATGACACGCGCCTCGGCCGAAAAGATCCCGCGCAGCAAGTACCAGGCCCCGGTCGCGGCAGCGCAAAACGCGCCAGTGAGATAAGCCGCCAGCACCATGTGGGGAAAGCGCACCCACAGCACCGGGTTCAATGTGATTTGGGTCCAGTCGTTCGGAACGAACTGTCCGTTCTCCATAGCGTAGCCGATCGGGACCTGCATCCAGGTGTTGTTGGCCATGATCCAGAAAGCCGAGAGGCTGGTTCCCAACGCCACCATGGCGGTCGAAAACAGATAGAACCACGGCGGCACGCGCGAGCGGCCGAAGAGCAGGATGCCGAAGAAGCTGGCCTCGAGCGTAAAGGCGGTGAAGGTCTCATAAGAAAGAAGCGGGCCCTGGATGGGCCCCGACATCCGAGCCAGGACGCTCCAGTTCGTTCCGAATTGGAAGGCCATGACAATCCCGGAGACGACACCGAGCCCGAATGCAATGCCAAAAATCTTTAGCCAGAACTCGAATATCAGCCGGTAGGTGGGGCGCCTAGTCCACAGATGGAGTGCTTCAAGCACGGTGAGCCAGGCCGCCAAGCCGATCGAGAACGAAGGAAAAATGATATGAAACGCGATTGTCGATCCGAACTGAATCCGGGACAGTAAAAGTGCCGTCAGGTCCATCGGAGTTTCCTCGCGAGTATTGTGCTCCGGCTATCCGGCTGCGTTAGGGCCGCGGAGGGAAACGCCCGCAATTTGCAACGACCAAGATCAGATTGAGCATCAGCACGATGGTGGCTGCTGTTGTCGTTACGGCCATCGTGAGAAAACCCGGTCGCACAGGAGCCCACGAGATCGCGGCGTCCCGCCAACAAACGCAAGCGATCATCAGGCATTTTGCGGGCCATAAGCGTTTTCGGTGAGAGGCGCAAGTTTCACGCCGCCTCGCGTCGCCTTTCGCCATCCCACACCTCGATCAGCGCCTCGACGAGCGCGTCGATATCAGCATCGCTGTGCAGCGGGGTCGGCGTCAGCCTCAGTCGCTCCGTGCCGCGCGGCACGGTCGGATAGTTGATCGGCTGGACATAGATGCGGTGCCGTTCTAGGAGGGCGTCCGAAATAGCCTTACAGCGCGTCGCATCGCCGACCAGCACTGGCACGATGTGGCTCTGCGACGGCATTACCGGCAGACCGGCCGCAGCAAGCCGGCGTTTCACCATCACCACCCGCTCTTGGTGATGTAGGCGCTCTACGCAGCTGCTTTTGAGGTGCCGGATCGCCGCGATCGCGCCAGCGGCCAACGCCGGCGGCAGCGAAGTGGTGAAGATGAAGCCTGACGCATGGCTGCGGATGTAATCGACGAGCGCCGCCGAGCCGGCGATGTACCCGCCCATAACGCCGAACGCCTTGGCCAAGGTGCCCTGGATCACGGTTGGCCGGTCCATGACGCCGTCGCGTTCGGCGATGCCGCCGCCGCGCTGCCCGTAAAGCCCGACAGCATGCACCTCATCGAGATAGGTCATCGCGCCATAGCGATCGGCGACGTCACACAGTTCTCCGATCGGGGCGACATCCCCGTCCATCGAGTAGACAGACTCGAAGCACACGAGCTTCGGCCGGTTCGATGGCAGACAGGTTAGGATGCGGGCGAGGTCGTCGGGGTCGTTGTGACGGAAGATTTGCTTTTCGGCGCGGCTGTGGCGGATGCCGGCGATCATCGACGCATGGTTGAGCGCATCCGACACGACGATAATGCCTGGAATGGTCTGCGCCAATGTCGACAGCGCCGCTTCGTTCGCGACATAGCCGGACGTGAACACCAAGGCAGCCTCGCGCTGGTGCAGGTCTGCGAGCTCGGCTTCGAGCAGATCATGCAGATAAGTATTGCCGGAAATGTTGCGCGTGCCGCCGCTGCCGGCGCCGAGCGCCCGGATCGCCTCGACCATCGCGTCGAGCACTAGCGGATGCTGGCCCATGCCGAGATAATCGTTCGAGCACCAGACCGTTACCTCGCCACGGATACGGTGATCGAAAGCTCGCGGGAAGAAGCCGCAGCGCCGTTCGAGCTTTGCGAAGAAACGATAACGACCCTCGGTGCATAGGACATCGAGACGCTGCTCAAAGAAGCTTTCGTAATCCATCTGCATTACCTCCCGATCGAACCGAGCTGGCGTATTTTTGGCTGCTATTGCGACGCTAAAGAGATGTCTGGAGAGGCTGTCACCGGCGTTGGTGAGCTGCCGTGGCGAAAATCATGAAACACGAGCCGCGTCCTTCGGCCGAACGGACTTCAGCGCGATGCCCGAGCAAAAGAGAGGGCTAAGGGTGCGCCGCCTGACTGTTAGCGGCTCAAGCTCACCCAGCGCAGCAACGCCTGGTCCTGCGTGGTGCGATCATTCTTCCGCGATAGGATTGCGGCGCGTCGCACGCACTCCTCTTGGCTGCCGACATAGCGCACGACGCCATCGACGGCGAAGGCAAACCGCCCTTTATCGAGCCACGGGATGACGACATCGCTATGGATCTCGCTTTCCATCGAATGCCTCCATTCCGAACTAACATCAGTTCGGCAAGCTGAATATGGGCGGTCCAGGCAAAGCCCCGATCTCCCGAAGATGAAATCGCCTTTAAGAGTCGAGACTGAGAGCGGCTAGACTATGGATCGAACCGGGCCGGCTCCGCCGTTCGGGCGACGCTCCTGGATCAGGAAGGC
>VAZV01000281.1 GCA_005884765.1 Alphaproteobacteria bacterium | reverse complement strand
GATGATGGGCTGCGCCATGTCCGACGACACCGCTGAACACTTAAGATCAGCAACGTTTTCGAGAAGGCCGCACCCTAGAAAGTGCGGCCTTCTCGCGTTTCGGCCATCTTTTCAACCGAACACCCCAAGGAGTTTGATATGACTATCGCTACCCATCCGTTCGACGCTCTGATGGAGATCACCGCGCGTCCGCCGGCCGCCTTCGTGAAGGGCGAAGGCTCGTACCTCTGGGACGACGCCGGCAAGCGCTATCTCGACTTCATCCAGGGCTGGGCGGTGAACTGCCTCGGCCACTCTCCGCCTGCCGTGGCCGAAGCCCTTGCCGCGCAAGCCAAACTGCTGCTGACGCCGAGCCCCGCTTACTACAACGCGGTCAGCTTGAAGCTCGCAAAAGCGCTCGTGGATCATTCTTGTTTCGACCAGGTGTTCTTTGCCAATTCCGGCGCCGAAGCCAACGAAGGCGCCATAAAACTCGCGCGCAAATACGGCGCGCTGCACAAGAACGGCGCTTACGAGATTATCACCTTCGAGGGCGGCTTTCATGGCCGGACGCTCGCGACCATGTCGGCGTCGGGCAAGAAGGCGTTTGAGCCGCTGTTCGAACCGAAGGTGTCGGGCTTTCGCAAAGCGCGGCTCAACGATCTCGCCTCCGTCAAGCGGCTGATATCGGACCAGACGGTTGCGGTGATGCTGGAGCCGATCCAGGGCGAATCCGGCGTCTGGCCCGCGACCGATCAATTCCTTCGGCAGTTGCGGGCGCTGACCGACACGTATGGCCTGCTGCTGATCTTCGACGAGATCCAGACCGGCATGGGCCGCACCGGCAAGCTGTTCCATTACGAGCACGCTGCAATCGCGCCCGACATCATGACGCTTGGAAAAGGGATCGGCGGCGGCGTGCCGCTGGCGGCGCTGCTTGCGACGGAAAAAGCCTCCTGCTTCGAGCATGGCGATCAGGGCGGCACGTTCAACGGCAACCCGCTGATGTGCGCGGCAGGACTGGTGGTGCTCGAACGGGTCAGCCAGGGCGAGTTCCTGAAATCGGCGGTCGATGCCGGCCTGTTTCTGGAGAGCGAACTGCAAAAACTTTCCGCGCGGCATGGCCTCGGCGATGTCCGGGGGCGCGGACTATTGCTGGCGCTCGACCTAAAATTGCCGATCGGCGCCTCACTCGTCGCGCAGGCATTCGAGGCCGGCGTGCTGCTCAACTCGCCGCAGCCGGATGCGTTGCGCTTCATGCCCGCACTCAACGTGACGCGTGAGGAAATCTCCGAGATGATCCATTGTCTCGACGTCATCCTGACGAAGGCAGGCGCTGCACGCCGGGTTGCATAGCTGCCGCGCCCCACGTCGATGGAACGGAGGATGAAACAACCCAGCTCGCCAAGGTGATTGGCTGCGGTTCAAACCAACAACAAGCAGTGATATGATGGGGTGTGTGATTGGCGAAGAAAAAAAAGAAAGATGGAGTTCCAACGTGAGCGATGTTGAGGAAAGCAAGCCTGTCGTTCAGCTCGTTACCACCAGATCGGACACCGAAATTGCCGCCGATATCAAACGGCGATTGCTGGAAGCGTTCAAGCCGGTCCTGGAGATCTTCGACGAAGCATCGACCTCGGGCCTTGCCATTCAGTGGGACAACATCAAACCGGTCTCGCCGCGCTACAAGCATGAGGTGAATGGCTTGCGGGTAGTCAAGTATCTGTAAGCGTAAGCGCTACGGCTTGAGGATCGACGCCCCGGTGGTGTTGCGGCTTTCCAGGTCGATATGGGCTCTCGCTGCATCTTTCAGCGCATAAGCGTGGTTGATCGGCACGTGCAGCTTGCCGTTGATCACAGCGGCGAACAGCGTGTCGGCGCCCTCGAGCAATTCGGAGCGCTTGCCGATATAGTCGTTGAGCTTTGGGCGGGTCGCAAACAGCGAGCCGTGGCTGTTGAGTTCGGCGATCGCAAACGGCGGCACCGGACCCGAGGCGTTGCCAAAGCTGACGAACATGCCGCGCGGCTTGAGGCAGGACAGCGAGCCCGGAAATGTCGACTTGCCGACGCCATCATAGACGACGTCGCAGAGTTCGTTGCGGCTGATCTGCTTGACGCGCGCGACAAAATCCTCCTCGTTGTAGAGGATGACGTGATCGCAGCCATTGGCGAGCGCAAGCTCGGCCTTGGCTTTGGAACCGACGGTGCCGATGACATGTGCGCCGAGCGCCCTCGCCCATTGGCAGGCTAACAGCCCGACGCCGCCGGCCGCGGCATGGACCAGCACCCGGTGATGCGGCTCGACCTTGAAGGTCTTGTGCAGGAGATACCAGACCGTCAACCCCTTCAGCATCAGCACGGCGCCCTGCTCGTAGGTGATGTGGTCGGGCAGTTTGACGAGCTTCTCCCAAGGGATGTTGCGCTCACCGGCGTAGGCGCCAAGATTGTGGTAGTAGGCGACGCGGTCGCCTGGGTGGAAATTGGTGACGCCCGGCCCGACCGCGACGACTTCGCCGGCCGCTTCATTGCCGGCGATAAACGGCAGCCCCGGCGCCTTGTACAGACCGGTGCGGTAATAGACGTCGATGAAATTCAGGCCGACGGCGTGCTGGCGGATACGAATTTCGCCCGGTCCCGGCGCCGGCAGATCGACAGCTTCGTAGACCAGGGCTTCCGGACCTCCCACCTGGTGCACGCGCACGGCCTTGATCATCTGCCTTCTCCCTTGGCATTCGCCTTAAGGTGAAGCGAAAGCGATTTGAGGCGCCCTTGTCAACTCGGCGTGCAAGGCATGCCTAATTCGGCGCCTTTTTGCGGTTGCGTTTGGCGAGCACGTTGAAGAACTCGACCGCCGCCGAGAACGTGATAGCAAAATAGATGTAGCCGCGCGGAATGTGAAACTGGAATCCGTCGGCGACCAGGGCCACGCCGATCAGCACCAGAAACGCCAGCGCCAGCATCTTGGTGGTCGGATGTTCGCTTACGAATTTCGCAATCGGGCCTGACGACACGTACATGATGAGGCATGCGATCACGACGGCCGCGATCATGATCATCAAATCCTGCGCCATGCCGATCGCGGTGATGATGGAGTCGAGCGAGAACACCATGTCGATGACGATGATCTGCGCGATGACCCAGAGGAAGGCGCCTGCCCCCGATGTGGGCTCGCCGCCCTCTTCATCGCGCGCCTCTACCTCGGCATGAATTTCGTGGGTCGCTTTTGCGATCAGGAACAGCCCGCCGCCGATCAGGATGATGTCGCGCCACGAGAAAGCCATGCCCTTAACCGTCAGCACGGCTTGTGTCAGGCCGATCAGCCATACCAGGAGGCTGAGCAGCAGGATGCGGAACAGTAGCGCGAGCGCGAGCCCGATCTGCCGGGCGCGTCTGGCCTGCGGCTGCGGAATGCGCGAGACGATGACGGACAAGAAGATGACGTTGTCGATGCCGAGCACGATTTCCAGTGCCGTCAGGGTCAACAGCGCCGCCCATGCCTCCGCGCTGGTTAGAAGCGCGATCATCCCTTGAGCGACCTCACGAGCCGGCTCGCGGCATCGCCACCCACGACATAAAGGGCGATCGCGCACAACAGAATCGTGACGGGCACGCCGACGTCGAAATCCTTCCACAGCGCGTAGATCGCAAGTGCTCCCCAGAGCGAGACCAGCGTCAGGGTGAGCCAGCGCAGGCGCCTCACGCGGACCGGATGAACGAAACGTAGGGGCACAAACGTCAGCACGATAAGGGTGGCGGTCCCGAGGCTGCCAAGTACCGGCACCGGATGAAGCAGAAACAGGTAGAACGCGGCGACATTCCACAGGCCCGGAAAGCCGCGAAAATGGTTGTCCGCGGTCTTCATGCGGCGGTCGGCGAAATAGAGCGCGCCCGACACGGCGATGCCTATGCCGAGCAGCGGCGCCGCCACCGGCAGCAATAGGCCACTGGCAGTGATCGCATAGGCCGGCACAAAGACGTAGGTGACGAAATCGACAACCAGATCGAGCACCTCGCCCGACCAGTTCGGCTGCACGCGCACGACGTCGAGCCGCCGCGCGATCGGACCATCGATCGCATCGACGACGAGCGCCACCCCGAGCCAGGCAAACATCGCGGCCCAATGCTCGCGCACGGCCTCGAGCATGGCGATTAAGGCCAAGCCCGCTCCGAGCGCCGTGAAGATATGCACGGAGAATGCGGCAGCGCGGATCGCCGGCGTCGCTTGCGAAGAATCCTGATCCATATCCTGATTCATGGCTGCGCAGTGCTATCAGGAATCGCCACGATTTGCATATCCGGGCCATCGGACCACTTGCGGCGTTCCGCCGCGCAAATCGGTCGAAACATTTGAACCCTTCCATGGCTTGAAAATGCCGGCTTGAAAATGCCGCCGACAAGGTCAAATGTGAGGGGATGAACGATGCGTCCGCAGCCTTCGATGTCGTAGCCTTCGATGTCGCCGTGGTCGGTGGCGGCCCGGCCGGTCTCGCCGCCGCCATCGCGCTGGCGCAGGCCGGCGCGAATACGGCGCTAATTGCCCGCCGCGCGCCTTACGCGGACAATCGCACCACGGCGCTGCTCGGCGGCTCCATCGATTTCCTGCAAGAATTGGGGATCTGGTCGGACTGCGAGGATAAGTCGGCGCCGTTGCAGACGATGCGGCTGGTCGACGATACCGGCCGTCTGATCCGTGCGCCGGAAGTTCGATTCTCCTGCCAGGAGATCGGTCTCGACGCTTTCGGCTACAATATCGAGAACAGCGCCTTGATCGCGGCGCTGGAACAACGCGCAGCGGAATTGTCCCGCCTGACCCGTTTCGATGACGAGGCCGAGACAGTCAGCCCAGGTGATACGATCGTCGCCGTCCGTACCGGCAGTGGGAAAACGCTGTCGGCGCGTCTTGTGATTGGCGCCGACGGACGGCAATCGCTCTGTCGCGAGGCTGCCGGCATCACGGTTCACCGCCGCGAACTCAATCAGGCGGCGCTCACCTTCAACATCAGCCATTCGCGGTCGCACCGCGGTATCTCGACCGAGTTTCACACACAACACGGCCCCTGCGTTTTCGTGCCGCTGCGCGGCGAGCGCTGCAGCGTGGTGTGGGTTGGACTTCCCAAGGAAACGGAGCGGCTGTCTTTACTGAGCGACGACGAATTGTCCGAGGCGGCTGAAAAGCAATCGCATTCGATCCTTGGCCGTGTCCGCGTCGAGGGCGGCCGTCATCTCTTCCCGCTCGCGATCGAACGGCCCGCTCAATTCGCGCGCCACCGTGTCGCGCTGGTCGGCGAGGCCGCGCATGTGGTTCCCCCGATCGGGGCGCAAGGCCTGAACATGGGCTTGCGCGATGCCGGCGACATTGCGGTCATCGTGCGGGAGGCGTTGGCGTCGGGCGAGGACCCCGGCGCGCCGGAAATTCTCAGCCGCTACGGCTGGGCGCGCCGCGGCGATATCATGTCGCGCACCTTGGCGATCGATTGGGCGAACCGTTCCCTTTTGAACGATTTCCTGCCGTTGCAATCGCTGCGCGCCGCAGGCCTGCATTTGATCGGTGCGGTCGGCCCGATCAGGCGGCTTGCAATGCGCGAGGGACTGGCGCTGTCGTCGCGGTCGTCGCTTAAGGATTACAAGTTAAATCAGCGGGCAACCCCCTAGCAACGGCCACAATCATGGTCTATCGACAAGGCATGATCAAAGCGAGAACCGCGAAATTTCAGATCGGGCAGATCGTGCGTCACCGGGTGTTCTCGTTCCGTGGCGTGATCTTCGATATCGATCCGGAATTCAACAATACCGAGGAATGGTGGCTGTCGATCCCCGAAGAGGTGCGGCCGCACAAGGATCAGCCGTTCTACCACTTGCTCGCGGAAAATTCGGATTCGGAATACGTCGCCTACGTTTCCGAGCAGAATCTTTTGCCCGACGATTCTGGCGAGCCGATCCGCCATTCGCAGGTCGCCGAAATCTTCGTGAAGGACAAGTCGGGCGGCTATCGCCCGCGCAATCCATCGCTGAATTAGTTCAGCAGCCAAAACGGCGTCTTCCGTCATTGCGAGGAGCCACCGGGTCTCGCCTTCGGCGAGCCCGATGACAGGCTCCGCGACGAAGCAATCCAGAGTCGCTATGCCGCACCGTGGATTGCTTCGCGGAGCCTGTCATCGGGCGCGCATTCGCGCGACCCGTTGGCTCGCAGTGACGAACCAAATAAAAAAAGCGCCCGCCCGGGCGCCTTTTTCGTCGGCCATATCAAATGGCGGCTATTGCTTCGCCGTTGGAGCAGCACCTGCCCCGCCTTGGGTAGCCTCGAGCTTCTTGCGTGCCTCCTCGGCGCGCTTCTGCAGCTCTTCCTGCAGCTTCTTCTGGTTTTCCTCGAACACCTTCGGATCGGTCGGCGGTCCGTCGTAAGCCTTGGCGAAGCCGCTGCCGCCGCTCTCCTGCAATGGCAGCGGCAACGTCAGCGGCGCGCCGTTTGCATTGATCGCCTGCACTACCAGATTCTGCCCCTTCTTCATGTTGGCCAGCATCTCCGGGGTCACTTCGTAATCCGACATGCAGCCGTTGGCGAAACAGATCACGTAGGGGCTCTGCGCCGGCGCATTGCTGTCGACGATCACGCGGGTTCCGTGAACGAGCTGCATGCCGAGCGGCAGCGTGACACGCAGGATCTTCTTCGGTTCGCCTTCCGGCTCGATGATGACAGCCGCGATGACCGGCTGGCCTGACTCGATGCGCCCATCCTTGCCGGTGAAGCAGATCTGCTTGGCGTTGGCGTCCTGGCCCTTCAGGCAGAATTTGGTCCAAGGCGCATAAATGAGCTGGGGCATCTGGTCCTGCTGGGGCTGGCCGCCCGCGGTGGGCGCCTGCTGCTGGGCCTGCGCAGCCGCCGGTGGCGCCTGCTGCGCAGATGGCGCGGGAGCTGCCTTTGGAGCAGCCTTTGGCGCAGCCTTGGCCTTTGGCGCCGCCGGCGCAGGTGTTGGAGCCTGGGCTTGGGCTTCGAGCGCAAAAGAAGAAGCCAGCGCGGTTGCCGCCAGCAGGGCAACAAGCCGCCCACGCGGCCGAACCGACGCGGCCAAGATACGGAAATTCATTGCGGAAAACCCTTTCTGAACGGGCGCACCCGAAACCTTGCAGGCGCCAACAACTGGCCGCGTCGCGCGGCTGTCTCCTAGTCAATTGAGGCGGATACGTGACAGGCCCTGCGATCTAGCGCGATCGCCCGCTTTCATACAGCGGCGAACGAAAAGATCAATGCCGACAAGCATCTTTGAGACAGGCGATCTGCCCGATGCCGGGCCTATGCTAGAACGCCCTAGTGAGCTGTTCCGAATCAAATCCGCGCGTTCCAATGTCAGCTTTTAGGCGCATACGCGTTGCCGCGGGGAGTGGCTTTGCGCTCGCCTGCAGCATTTTCCTCGCCGCTGGCGCAAGTCGGGTCTCGGCTGCAGAGAGCTACGCCATTGCGATGCATGGTAACCCCGCTCTGCCCGCCGATTTTACCCATATGCCCTATGCCAATCCTGACGCGCCGAAAGGTGGCCGGCTGGTGTGGGGCCTCTCCGGTACCTTCGACAGCCTCAATCCCCTGATCGTCAAGGGGCTCGCGCTCCAGCAAATCAGGGGCTTTGTCGTCGAAAGCCTGATGGCGCGAGGCTACGACGAGCCTTTCACGCTCTATGGGCTTTTGGCTAAGAGCGTCGAGACCGACGACGCCAGGAGTTACGTCACCTTCCGTCTCGACCCCAAGGCGCGTTTCTCGGACGGCCAGCCGGTAAAGGCCGAGGACGTGCTTTTTTCATGGGTGTTGCTGCGCGATCACGGCCGTCCCAACCATCGCCAGTACTATGCCAAGGTGACAAAAGCCGACGCGCTGGATCCGCTCACGGTGCGGTTCGATCTTTCCGCCGCCAACGACCGCGAATTGCCGCTGATCCTTGGTCTGATGCCGATATTGCCGCGGCATGCGACAGACGTCGCTACGTTTGAAGAAACCACGATGACCGGACCTATCGGTTCCGGTCCCTACCGCGTCACCGCGGTCAAGCCGGGCGCCAGCGTCACGCTGACGCGCAATCCCGACTATTGGGGCCGCGATCTGCCGGTCAATCGCGGCTTGTGGAACTTTGACGAGGTCAGGCTCGATTTCTATCGCGAGGCTAATAGCCAGTTCGAAGCTTTCAAGCGCGGACTTTATGACTTCCGCGTCGAAACCGAGCCGCTGCGCTGGCACGAAGGATATGACTTTCCCGCCGCCCGCAATGGCGAGGTGATCCGCGACACCATCAAGACCGGCATGCCGCAGCCTTCCGAATTCCTGGTTTTCAACACCAGGCGGGCCGCCTTTTCCGACATTAGAGTACGTCAGGCACTGACGTTGCTGTTCGATTTCGAATGGATCAACCGCAACTACTTCTTTGGACTCTATACTCGAAGCCCGAGCTATTTCGCAGGATCGGAATTGTCGGCCCACGGCCGGCCCGCGGACGATCGCGAACGCGAGCTGCTCAAGCCATTCGCGTCCCATATAGAGCCCGATATTCTCGACGGCAGCTATCGACTTCCCGTAAGCGACGGCTCGGGGCGCGACCGCACGACGCTTCGCCGCGCGCTGAGCTTGCTGTCCGGAGCCGGCTACGATCTCGACGGGACGGTGCTGCGGCAGCGTGCGACAAAGGCGCCGCTCAGCTTCGAAATCCTGGTGACGACGCGTGATGACGAGCGGATCGCGCTGGCCTTTCAACGCGACCTGAAGCGCGCCGGCATCGAGGCCTCGGTGCGAGTGGTCGATCCCGTGCAATTCGATCAGCGCCGGCTCGCCTTTGATTTCGACATGATTCCCAGCCGCTGGGATCAGTCGCTCTCGCCAGGCAACGAGCAGTCGTTTTACTGGGGCAGCGAGGCCGCCGGCGTGCAGGGGACGCGCAACTATATGGGTGCCAAGGACCCTGCCATCGACGCCCTGATCGCTGCCATGCTGGAAGCACGCCAGCACACCGCTTTCGTCTCGGCGGTTCGCTCGCTCGACCGCGCCCTGATGTCCGGCTTCTACGCTATCCCATTGTTTAACGCCGCCGAGCAATGGATCGCGCGCTGGAATCGGGTAGAACGGCCGGCAGCCACTGCATTGACCGGGTATCTTCCGGAAACCTGGTGGCGGAAGCCGGATGCGCAATCGAAGCAATGACCCCGCCCAACGCCTCTCCAACGCTCGACGCACTGTTTCAACGCATCCTGTCGCGAAAGCCGGATGCGCCGGCGCTGCTTGATCCCATAAACAAGCAGCGCATCACCGGCCAACCGCCCAAGCGTCTGAGCTACCGGGAGGCCGACCACGCCATCTCGGCATTGGCAGCGCATTTTGTCGAATCCGGCCTGCCGGCCAATTCCATCGTCGCGGTACAGCTGCCCAATACGGTCGAATTCGCGCTCACGGTACTCGCAGCCCACCGCGCCGGTCTGGTGGTTGCGGTGCTGCCGCTATTGTGGCGCCAGGCCGAGCTCGTGGCGGCGCTCAACCGCACCGCTGCCCGCGCGATCGTGACCTCAAGCAGGATCGACGGGGTTGGCTACGCCGACCTCGCCATGAACGCCGCCGCGGAAGCCTTCTCGATCCGCCATGTCTGCGGCTTCGGCGACGATTTGCCGGACGGGATGGCGTCACTCGACCGGGCGCTCGCCAACCCATCCTTGATCACGCGCACGGTGATCCAGGACGGCCGCAAGGCGGCGATGATCTCCTTCGATGTCACCGGCGAGGGTTTTCGTCCCGTGCCGCGCGCGCATTTCAGCCTGATTGCCGGCGGCCTTGCGCTGTCGCTCGAGAGCGATGTGCCGCAAGGCGCAACCGTGATGTCGGCATTCGCGCCGACCTCCTTTGCAGGACTTACATCGTCGCTGGTGGTGTGGCTACTCGCGGGCGGAACGCTGGCGCTGCATCATCCGTTTGACAGCGATGTGCTTGAGCAGCAGATCGACCAGCACCAGTGCGACACGTTGATGGCGCCGGCGCAACTGGCGATGCGACTTGGTGAACTCGACCTTGCGGCACGTCTGCCGAGCCTTCGCAACGTCATCGGCCTTTGGCGCGCGCCCGAACAGGTCGCCTCAAGCCCCGCCTGGCCCGCTCAGTCTGCCTCGCTGACGGATGTCTATCTGTT